>CAITBU010000105.1 GCA_903890595.1 uncultured Holophagaceae bacterium
TACCAGCCGAAGGCTGCTAGCAGCGCTGGTCCCGCCTGGTGGTGGTGGGGCGGCAGCGCTTCCACAGCACCCACTGCCGTACCCCCCGGGACGTGAAGGCGGTGGGAGCGGTCGGGCATGACGGTGAGGCGGACCAGGGGCATGCCCTCGACCTCCAGGAAGGTCCCGCCGGCCTCAATGCCCTCAAGGGGGAGCCAGCGAAAGCTGTCCCCATTGAGGAAGGTCAGGTCCCCCTGGCCGAAGGGATGGGGGTGGTAGGTGGCCAGGTCCACCCGGGACCCGGGTTCCCGCAGAGTCACCGTGCCTGCAGGAAAGGCCCGGTGCAGGAGGGTCCAGGCCCCCTCGGCGGTCTCCACTCGGGCCAGGGTGTTCTGGCCCGGTAGGAACTTGAGGGTGGCCACAGGTCCGTCCTGGCCACAGAGGGTGTAGCTCGGTGGCACCCCATCTTCCTGATGCCACGCCAGAGGGGTGGATTGAATGCGGGTGAGCGCTGTCATGGCAAAACCCCTTTCCATGGGGCGCAGGTGCGCACCACCAATGTAGGCGTTATTGGCCTTTGCGAAATGGCCTCAGGATGGAAATTACCTGGAGGCTCTGTGCCCCCGGTTCAGTTTCCCAGGTAAGTGAACCAGAACCTGACGCCCAGGAAGGGGGACTCGTAGCCCTCGGGCAGGCGCTGGAGGGGGGCGGAGCGCAGGACGGCCATGCGGGCGCTCTCATCCAGGGCGGCGTTGCCGCTGGGGATCTCCACCCGCACCCGGTCCAGGCTCCCGTCCTTGGCGATGCGGAAGTAGATCTGCACCCGGCCGTGGGTGCTGGAGACCCGGTTCCAGTTGCTGGTGATGCGGGACTGCACCTGCTGCAGGTACCAGGTGTAGGGGAAGTCGCCGTCCACCCCGCCCACCAGGCCCAGGCCGCCCTGCACGCCAGAGGTGGGGTTCAGGCCCGGCACGCTGTTGCCCGCACCGAAGGCAGCGCCGTTGCCCGTGCCCACGGCCCCGGCCACGGGGTTGGGAGCAGCGGTCTTGCCCTTGGCGGCGGTGGTGCCCGTGCCCTGGCTGGTGGTGTCCTTGCTGTCGCCCCGGGCGGCGGCGGGGGTGGTCTTGGCGGCGAAGGGGTCCGGGGCCGTGGCGGACGGGGCGGTCTTGCGGACCGGAGCCACCTCTTCGACACGCCGCAGGCGCTCCCTTGTCTTGCCCACCTCGGGGGCCTCGGAGCCGCCGGAGGCCCCCGCCAGCGCCGCTGGCAGGTTCACCCAGGTGACCTTCACGTCCTCCGGCTTCTGGGGGCCGTCACCCCGGGGCCAGAAGAAGGCGGCCCCGAGCACCAGGTGCAGGCCCACGCTGAGGGCCAGCCCCCGGGACCAGTCCAGCTCGCCCAGGTGGGCGCGGCTGCGGAGGTAGGCCTGGAGGTCCTGGCTCATTTCGTTTCGGTGGCCGGCAGCACGGGGACGGGGGCGGCGGCGGTGACGAAGCCCACCTGAGTGAACCCGGCTTCCCGGATGGCGTCCACCACCTGGATGACGCGGCCATAGGGTACGTTGTGGTCGGCCCGCACCAGCACCGGACGCTTCCCGCCGCTCTGGGCCTTGGCCTTCAGGCGGTTCCCCAGCACCGGCAGGGCCATAAAGGTCTTCTCGAACTCCAGGCGGCCGTCGAAGGTCACAGAGACGGTCAGGGCCTCGCTCTCCAGGTTCCGGCCCGTGCGGCTCTCCGGCAGCTTGACGTCCACGCCGGTGGTCATCATGGGCGCCGCAATCATGAAAATGATCAGCAGCACCAGCATCACGTCGATGAGCGGCGTCATGTTGATGTCGGCCATGGCGCCGCGCCTGGATCCTGGGGTGAAGGCCATGCTGCTCCCGGGCTGAGGACTCCAGTCTAGCCTGTCCCCATCTCCCTCTCCAAAGGGGGCGAAAGTCCAGGTATCCTGGGCCAAGTTATCCCTTTGACCTCACCGCTGCCTTTCCACCCGGGGAACCCGCCGCTCCCCGTTCAAGAGGACCCTCCCATGCGCCTTCGCTATCTGGCCCTGCTTCCCCTCCTCGTCCTGGCCGCCTGCAAGCCCACGGCCCAGGAGCTCAAGATCGGCGTCTCAGCCCCCACCACCGGCAGCATCTCGGCCACGGGGCAGTCCGCCAAGAACGCCATCGCCCTGGTCCAGGACGAGATCAACGCCGGGGGCGGCGTGAAGGTGGGGGACAAGCAGGTCAAGGTGCGCTTCATCATCGAGGACGACGAGGACAAGCCCGAGTCCGCCGCCACCGTGTTCCAGAAGCTCATCAACCAGGACAAGGTGCTCGCCATCGTGGGCTCCTACACCAGCAAGTGCTCCAACGCCGGTGCCCCCATCGCCGAGGCCGCAGGCATCCCCGTGGTCTCTCCCTGGTCCACCAACCCGAATGTCACCAAGGGCCGGAAGTTCATCTTCCGCGCCTGCTTCATCGATCCCTTCCAGGGCAAGGTGGTGGCCCAGTTTGCCACCGGCAAGCTCAAGGCCAAGACCGCCGCCGTGGTGTACGACGTGGCCAGCGACTACAACAAGGGCATTGCCGAGGTCTTCCGGGACGAGTTCACGAAGATGGGCGGGAAGATCGTCGGCTTCGAGACCTACAACACCAAGGACACGGACTTTTCGGCCCAGCTGACCAAGATCAAGGGCTCCAACCCCGACGTGCTGTTCCTCCCCAACTACTTCAATGAAGTGCCCCTGCAGCTCCAGCAGGCCCGCAAGCTGGGCCTCAATGCGGTGGTCCTCGGTGCGGATGGCTGGGACAACCCTGAGCTGGTGAAGCTGGGTGGCAAGGTCATGGATGGTGCCTACTTCTCCAACCACTACTCCCCCGACGTGGATGCCCCCGTCGCCAAGACCTTCATCGCCAAGTACACCACCCGCTTCGGCATCGTCCCGGACGCCGCCGCCGCCCTCACCTATGACTCCGCCAACCTGATCCTCAAGGCCGTGGCCACCGCCGGCAAGGCCGACTCCAAGGCCATCCGGGACGCCCTCGCTGCTACCACGGGCTTCCCCGGCGTCACGGGCTCCATCACCTACGGCGGCTCCGGCGACCCCGTAAAGGGTGCCGTGGTCATCAAGGTCGAGAACGGCAAGTTCGTCTTTGACAGCGCCGTGAATCCCTAGGCGCAGGTCGGCCACCCCTTGGACACCATCATCCAGCAGCTGTTCAACGCCGCCCAACTCGGGGCGGTGTACGCCCTCATCGCCCTGGGCTACAGCATGGTGTACGGCATCATTCGCCTCATCAACTTTGCCCACGGTGACATCTTCATGGTGGGCGGCTTCGTGGGGCTGCTGCTCACCACCCGCCTGGGCTGGCTGCCCTTCTACCTGCTGATGCCCCTGGCCATGATCCTGACGGCCCTGGCTGGGGTGGCCGTGGAGCGGGTGGCCTACCGGCGCCTGCGCAATGCCCAGCGCATGTCCGTGGTCATCACCACCCTGGGCGTGGGCATCTTCCTGGAGAACTTCGTGCGGCTCACCGTGGGCCCCGAGACCCGGCAGATCCCGGCCCGCTTGCCTTCCGCCCCCGTGCACTGGCTGCAGCAGAACCTGGGTGCCTTCGTGACCTGGGACAAGCTGCTGATCATCCTGATCTCCCTGGCCCTGATGGCCATCCTCTGGCTGGTGGTGAACCGCACGCTCATCGGCACCGCCATGCGGGCCGTGGCGGACAACAAGGATGTGGTGCCCCTCATGGGGGTGAACCTCAACCTGATCATCACCGTCACCTTCGCCATCGGTTCCGCCCTGGCGGCGGCGGGCGGAATCTTCTACGGGCAGGCCTACTCCATCGACCCCTACATGGGCATCGACCTGGGCTGGAAGGCCTTCATCGCGGCAGTGATCGGTGGCATCGGCTCCATCGAGGGGGCCGTGCTGGGCTCCTTCCTGCTGGCAGGCGTGGAGGTCATCACCGTGGCCTACCTGTCCTCCAACCTGAAGAACGGCATCGCCTTCGGCCTGCTCATCCTGCTGCTCCTGGTGTGGCCCTGGGGCATCATGGGCAAGCCCACCCTGAAGAAGGTGTAGGCGCCGATGTCCAGCCCTTCCCAGCCGCTGCCGACTGCGCCTCCCGCCGACTCCAAGCCCCCCCGGGTGCGCTTCTGGATGGTCTGCGTGGCCGTGCTGGTGCTGGCCATTCCGCTGCAGCTGCTGGTGGATGCGGGGCTCTACTCGGACGTCCTCAACCCCTACTACCTGCACCTGCTCACCGTCATCGGGATGAACATCATCCTGGTGGCCAGCCTGAACCTGCTGAACGGCTACCTGGGCGAGTTTGCCCTGGGCCACGCAGGCTTCATGGCCGTGGGGGCCTACACCGCAGCCCTGCTGGCCACCAAGGTCCTGCCGGGCGCCGCTGCCATGCCCCCGGTCATCGGCACCGTCCTCATCCTGCTGGTTTCCCTGGGCGGGGCCATGATTGCGTCGGCGGGGGTGGGCTACCTCATCGGTCTGGTGACCTTCAAGACCGTAGGCGACTACCTGGCCATCATCACCCTCGGCTTCAACATGATCATCGTGAACGCCATCCAGAACATCGAGTTCGTGGGCGGACCTAGAGGCTTCACCGGCATTCCCAAGAACACCAACTTCGTCGCCGTGGCCCTCTGTGTGCTGCTCACCATCGGCGTGCTGCGGAACCTCATTCAGTCCACCTTTGGCCGGGTCTGGCTGTCCATCCGAGAGAACGCCATCGCTGCTGAGCTGATGGGCGTCTCCATCCCCAAGGCCAAGAACTGGGCCTTCACCATCGCCGCGGCTTTTGCCGGGCTGGCGGGGGGCCTCTGGGCCCAGAACCAGCAGTTCATCACGCCCCGCAGCTTCGACTACAGCAAGACCACCGAGATCCTGGTGATGCTCTACCTGGGCGGCATGGCCAGCCTCAGCGGCTCCATCCTGGGCGTGGTGGCCTACACGGTGCTCATGGAGCTGTTGCGGAACCTGCTCAGCACCTTCGCGCCGCAGCTGGCGGAGTGGCGCATGCTCATCAGCCCGCTGATCCTGATCATCATCATGCTGACCCGCCAGACCGGCCTCCTGGGCAACCGTGAGTGGTCCTGGCTTCGCCCCAAGCAGGGGGCGTGATGGCGCTGCGCATCACGGAGCTCACCAAGTCCTTCGGCGGCCTCACGGCGGTCGCGAAGTTCAACCTGGCGTTGGGGGAGCGCGACCTCCAGGGCATCATCGGCCCCAACGGCGCCGGGAAGACCACGGTCTTCAACCTCATCACCGGCGTCTACACGCCGGACAGCGGCCAGGTCCTGCTGGGGGAGCAGGACACCACGCGCCTCCCCTCGGACGCCATCGCCCGGGCCGGCATCGCCCGCACCTTCCAGAACATCCGCCTCTTCGCGCAGATGAGCGTGCTGGACAACATCACCATGGCCCTCCACGCCCACGCCGGCTACGGCCTGCTGGATGCCACCTTCCGCACGGCCACCTTCCGTCGGGAGGAGGCTCGCCTGCTGACGGAGAGCCGGGACCACCTCGCCCGCTTCGGCCTGCTGGACCGCCAGCACGAACAAGCCGGCAGCCTCCCCTACGGTGAGCAGCGCCGCCTGGAGATTGCCCGGGCCCTGGCCACCGGCCCCAAGGTGTTGCTGCTGGACGAGCCCGCCGCCGGCATGAACCCCCGCGAGGTGGAGGAGCTGATCCAGCTCATCCGTCAGGTCCACCAGGACTTCCCGCTGGCCATCCTGCTCATCGAGCATCAGCTGCCCGTGGTGATGGAGCTCTGCCGCGAGGTGCAGGTGCTGGACTTCGGCCAGACCATCGCCAGCGGCGGCCCCCGTGATGTGGTTCGCAACCCGCTGGTGATCGAGGCCTACCTGGGCGAAGAGGAGGCCCCGGCATGACCCTCCTGCGCGTGGAAAACCTGTCTGTTTCCTATGGGGCCATCAAGGCCCTCCACGGCATTGACCTCACCATCGCCGAGGGCGAGATCGTGTCCCTGCTGGGGGCCAACGGCGCCGGCAAGTCCACCACCCTGCGGGCCATCTCCCGCATGCTGCCCCTCCAGGGCGGCGACATCTTCTACCGGGACCAGAGCGTCAAGCACGTCGAGGCCCACTCGCTGGTGGCCATGGGCATTGGCCACGTGCCCGAGGGCCGCGGCATCTTCCCCAACCTCACGGTGCAGGAGAACCTGGCCCTGGCGGCCTGGACGCAGAAGAACAAGCAGCGCCTCGCGGCCTCCTACGAAAAAGTATTCGCGCTCTTCCCCCGCCTGGAGGAGCGCCGGCAGCAGCTGGGCGGCACGCTCTCCGGCGGCGAGCAGCAGATGCTGGCCGTGGGCCGTGCGCTCATGACGGACTGCAAGCTCATGCTGCTGGACGAGCCCTCCATGGGCCTCAGCCCGCTGCTGGTGAAAGAGGTCTTCCGCGCCCTGCAGGCCATCAATGCCCAGGGCATGACCCTGCTGCTGGTGGAGCAGAACGCCCACATGGCCCTCAAGATCGCCCACCGCGGCTACGTCCTGGAGAACGGCCGCATGGTCCTGGAAGGCCCCGCCGCCGAGCTGGCCCAGGATCCCAGGGTGAAAGAAGCCTACCTGGGTGGGTGAGAAGATTTATTCACCACTGAGGCACGGGGAACACGGAGACAAAGAACACGGAGGCTGCCGGCAAGTGCAGCCCTTCCAGCCTCCGTGTCACTTCTCCGTGCCCTCTGTGGCTCCGTGGTGAGCAGATTCTCAGACCGCCACGGGGGTGAGGACGTACTTGCCTTTGGCGTCGCGGGCAATGGTGCCGGCGGTGGTGTCGGGGTCGTGGTAGAAGGCGCAGATGGTGTCGGTGCCGGTGATCTCGTTGAGGAGCTTGATGCGCTCATCCACGCAGCTGACAACGTCCAGGTCATAGCCCATGCACCAGGCGGGCTGGATGTGCCGGGAGGTGGGGAAGAGGTCGGAGACGAAGACCAGGCTGCGCCCGCCCCCGGTGACGGTGACGATCTGCAGGCCCTTGATGTGGCCCGGGGTGCGGCGCACGGAGATGCCCGGCAGCAGCTCGACGGCGTCCTCAACGGTGTCGAGCACGCCGGCGGCCGCGAGGGGTTCCCAGTTGGGGGGCAGGTAGCTGGCCTTCACCCGCAGGTGGGGCTTCCGCGCATCGGCGAGGTCCTGGGCCTGGGCCACGTAGCGGGCGTTGGGAAAGCTGGGCACCACCGTGCCATCGGGGCCAAGGCGGGTGCTGCCGCCCGCATGGTCAAAGTGCAGGTGGGTGAGGATGGCCATGGTGATGTCCTCGGGCTTGACGCCCACTGCAGCGAGGCTGGCGTCCAGCAGGCCCCGACCCGCCAGCTTGAAGCGGGCCATGAAGTCGTCGCTCTCCTTGTCA
>CAITBU010000106.1 GCA_903890595.1 uncultured Holophagaceae bacterium
CTTCTCGGACGATGGCAGCACCGCCGTGGAGGTGGCCCTGAAGATGGCCTTCCAGGCCCAGCACCAGCGGGGCGAGCAGGGCCGTGACCGCTTCGGCGCCCTGCGCGGCGGCTACCACGGCGACACCCTGGGGGCCGTGGGCGTGGGCGAGCTTGAGAACTTCATGACGGGCCTCTTCCGCCCCCTGCTGCTGGCCTGCGAGCGGCTGGACGTGCCGGAGGATCCCCGCCGGGAGCTGAGCCCCAACCTCAGTGGCTGGGCGGCCCGGCTGGCCTCGGCCCAGGCCGATGTGGCGGCCTTCTTCGACGCCCACGGCAACCGTCTGGCGGCCTTCATCGCTGAGCCCCTGATCCAGTGCGCCGGGGGCATGCGCATGTGGCCACCGGAGCTGCTGCAGACGCTGCGCACGCAGTGTGATGCCCACGGCGTGTACCTGATCCTCGACGAGGTGGCCACGGGCTTCGGCCGCACCGGCACCTTCCTGGCCTGCGAGCAGGCGGGGGTTGCCCCGGACCTGCTGTGCCTCTCCAAGGGCCTCACGGGCGGCACGCTGCCCCTGTCCCTCACCTGGGCCACGGAGGAGATCTACGGCCACTTCTGGGGCACGCCCGCCTCGGGCCGGGCCTTCCTCCACGGCCACAGCTACACTGCCAACCCCACGGCCTGCGCCGTGGCCTGCGCCAGCCTGGCCCTCTTCGACGATGAGCCCGTGCTGGCCCGAGCGAACCTCCTGGGCGAGGCCATGCGCAGCGCCTTCACCACCCTGGCCACCCATCCCGCCATCCGCCAGGCCCGCACCCTGGGGGCCATCGGTGCGTGTCGCCTGGTGGATCCCGCCACGCACGAGGCCCACCCTGCAGAGCAGCGCTTCGGCTGGCGCCTCCACCGCCGGGCCCTGGACCAGGGCCTGCTGGTGCGCCCCATCGGCGACTGCCTCTACCTGCTGCCACCCCTCAACACCCCCCCCGCCCGCCTGGCCGAAGCGGCCGAGACCCTGCTGCAGCTGCTGGACGCCTGAGGCCCAGGCTCCCCTCCGGGTGTAGACTGCCCCCTCTCCCCGAGGTGCCCATGCGTCGAACCCTGCTCCTGACCTTAGTCTGCCTCCTGGGCGCCCTGCCCCTGACCGCCCAGGCCGCCCCGCCGACGGTGCGCACCTACTTTGCTGACGCCTCCAAGGTCAAAGAGGGGGGCGTCAAGGTCATCCCGATCCAGACCCCCAAGGGCACCTTCAAGGTGTGGACCAAGCGCTTCGGCCACAACCCCCGCATCAAGGTGCTGCTGCTGCACGGCGGTCCCGGGGGCAGCCACGAGGCCTTCGAGTCCTTCGAGGGCTTCCTGCCCGCCGAGGGCATCGAGTTCATCTACTACGACCAGCTGGGCTCGGCCAACTCGGACCAGCCCAAGGACCGGGACCTGTGGACCACCGCCCGGTTCGTGGAGGAGGTCGAGCAGGTGCGCCTCGCCCTGGGCCTCAACAAGACCAACTTCTACCTGCTGGGCCACTCCTGGGGCGGCATCCTGGCGGCGGAGTATGCGCTGAAGTACGGCGCCAACCTGAAGGGCCTGGTCATCTCGAACATGATGATGAGCATTCCCGACTACAACCGGTACGCCGAGCAGGTCCTGGCCAAGCAGATGGACCCGGCGGTGGTGAAGGAGATCAAGGCCCTGGAGGCCGCCGGAAAGTACGAGGACCCGCGCTACTTCGAGCTGCTCCTGCCCCACTTCTACAACAAGCACCTCTGCCGCCTGCCCCAGTGGCCCGACGCCATCAACCGCATGTTCGGCCGCCTCAACAAGGACGTCTACGTGCTCATGCAGGGCCCCAGCGAGTTCGGCGCCTCGGGCCGCCTGGAGCACTGGGACCGCAAGGCCGACCTGCCCAAGCTGGCCATGCCCACCCTGGTCATTGCTGCCGCCCACGACACCATGGAGCCTGCGCACATGCAGTGGGTGTCCAAGCAGGTCCAGCACGGCACCTTCCTGCTCTGCCCCGACGGCAGCCACTGCGCCATGTGGGATGACCAGCCCCACTACTTCCCTGGGCTGGTGGCGTGGCTGAAGGGCACCGACGGCGGCCGC
>CAITBU010000107.1 GCA_903890595.1 uncultured Holophagaceae bacterium
AAGGTGGTGGCGGGCGCGGGATCCGTGTAGTCATCCGCCGGCACATAGACGGCCTGCACGGAGGTGATGGAGCCCTTCTTGGTGGAGGTGATGCGCTCCTGCAGCTCGCCCATTTCCGTGGCGAGGGTGGGCTGGTAGCCCACGGCGGAGGGCATGCGGCCCAGCAGGGCGGACACTTCGGCGCCGGCCTGGGTGAAGCGGAAGATGTTGTCCACGAAGAGCAGCACGTCCTTGCCTTCCACGTCGCGGAAGTACTCGGCGACGGTGAGGCCGGTGAGCGCCACACGGGCACGGGCTCCGGGAGGCTCGGTCATCTGGCCGTAGATAAGGGCCACTTTGCTCTTGGAGAGGTCGTTCTTGTCGATGACACCGGAATCCATCATCTCGTGCCAGAGGTCGTTGCCCTCGCGGGTGCGCTCACCCACTCCGGCGAACACGGAGTAGCCGCCGTGGCCCTTGGCGATGTTGTTGATGAGCTCCATGATCAGCACGGTCTTGCCCACGCCGGCACCACCGAAGAGGCCGGTCTTGCCGCCCTTCGCGTAGGGCTCGAGGAGGTCAATGACCTTGATCCCCGTCTCGAACATCTCGGAGGAGGTGTTCAGGTCTTCGTACTTGGGGGCCTCGCGGTGGATGGGGAGGGTCATCTTGTGGCCGATGGGGCCCCGCTCATCGACGGGGTCGCCGACCACATTGATGATGCGGCCCAGGGTCTCGGGACCCACGGGCACATTGATGGGCTTGCCGGTGTCGGTCACGATCTGCCCGCGGATCATGCCCTCAGTGGGCTGCATGGACACGCAGCGGACGCGGTTCTCGCCGAGATGCTGCTGCACCTCGAGCGTGACGGTGACACCCGCGATCTCGGTCAGCAGGGCGTTCATGATCTCGGGCAGGTGGAGTCCGAATTCGACGTCCACGGCGGGACCGACGATGGCGATCACGCGGCCTTGAAGGGAGTTGGACATGGGTTACCTCGACGAAGGAATAGGCTGAGGACTCAGGCGTTGGCGCCGCTAACGATTTCGATGATCTGGTTGGTGATGCCGGCCTGGCGGATCTTGTTCATGGTGAGCGTCAGCTTGGAGATCATCTCGCCGGCGTTGCTGCTCGCCTTGTCCATGGCGGCCATGCGGGCCCCGTGCTCGGAGGCACTGCTCTCCAGCAGGTTGCGCAGGAGTTCGGTCTCCACGAACCGCGGCAGGAGGGTCTCCAGCACGGTGTTGGGATCGGGTTCCAGGAGGTGGGAAACCTCGGTGGCGTTCCGGTCCTCACCGCGGCGGTCCACTTCCATGGGGAACACCCGAGTGACGGTGGGCGTCTGGGCCACGGCGCTGTTGAAGTAGTTGTAGACGATGTAGAGGGCATCGATCTCGCCCGCATGGTACTGGGCAGCGGCGCTCTCTGAGATCTCAGTCACCACCCGTTGGAAGCCGACCAGGGGGATATTCAGGTACTCCTTGGCCGGGGTGAGCTTCTGCTTCTTCGCCCACTCCACCGCTCGCTTGCCCACCACGTCTAGGTGGACGATCTCGGAGGTGCACTCCTTGACGAAGGCCGTGGCGGCCTTCGCCACGTTGGCGTTGAAGCCACCACAGAGGCCCTTATCCGAGGCCACGAAGATCAGGCGGATGCGCTTCTCCTCGCGGGGGGACAGGAAGGCCTGGGCGGCTGGCCCGGGCTGGATCTCAACGTCACCCCGGATGCGGCCCACAACCCGTCGGACCACTTCCAACATCTTCCCGGCATAGGGACGCAGAGCCACCAGGCGCTCCTGCGACTTGCGCAGCTTCACCGCGGAGATCATCTTCATCGCCTTGGTGACCTGCTGGGTGTTCTTCACCGACCTGATGCGGCGGCGAATGTCCTGGAGACTCGCCATGGGACTAGGCTCCCGCGGTCTGGTTCAGGGAGCCCGAGAAGGTCTCCTTGAAGGCCGCCACCTGGGTCTTGAGCTGGGCCTTGGTGTCGTCGCTCAGCACCTTGGTCTCGCGGATGCTGCGCAGGACCTCGGGGGCATTGACGTCCAAAAAGGCCAGGAACTCGGTCTCGAAGCGGCGCACCTGGGCAACCGGCAGGTCATCCACGCACCCGGTGGTGGCAGCCCAGATGGTGACCACCTGCTTCTCCACTGGCATGGGCGAGTACTGGCCCTGCTTGAGGACCTCCACCAGGCGCTGGCCACGGTTCAGCTGAGCCAGGGTGGCCTTGTCGAGGTCGGAGCCGAACTGGGAGAAGGCCGCCAGCTCGCGGTACTGGGCGAGATCGAGCTTGATGGTGCCGGCCACGGACTTCATGGCCTTCACCTGAGCGGAACCACCCACGCGACTCACGGAGATGCCCACGTTCACGGCGGGCCGAACGCCCGCATTGAACAGATCGCTCTCGAGGAAGATCTGGCCGTCGGTGATGGAGATGACGTTGGTAGGAATGTAGGCGGACACGTCACCGGCCTGAGTCTCGATGACCGGCAGGGCTGTGAGGGAGCCAGCGCCACGCTCATCGCTGAGCTTGCAGGCGCGTTCCAGCAGGCGGCTGTGGAGGTAGAACACGTCGCCAGGGTAGGCTTCGCGGCCGGGAGGGCGCCGCACCAGCAGGGAGATCTCGCGGTAGGCCGCAGCCTGCTTGGAGAGATCGTCGTAGATGCAGAGAACGTGGCCGCCGGGGTTCTCCTTGCCGGCAGGCTGACCATCCTGGCCATGCCACATGAAGTACTCGCCCAGGGCCGCACCGGTCATGGGGGCCAGGAACAACAGCGGGGCGGCCTCGGAAGCGGATGCAGCCACCACAATGGTGTGCTTCATGGCGTCGTACTCTTCCAGGGTCTTCACCACCTGAGCGATGGTGGAGCGCTTCTGGCCGATGGCGACGTAGATGCAGATCACGCCGGTCTCGCGCTGGTTGATGATGGTGTCCACCGCCACAGCGGTCTTGCCGGTCTGACGGTCGCCGATGATCAGCTCGCGCTGGCCACGGCCGATGGGGATCAGGCTGTCGATGGCCTTGAGGCCCGTCTGCATGGGCTCATGGACGCTCTTGCGGTCGACGATGCCGGGGGCGATCTGCTCGATGGGGTTGGAGCCAACGGCGGCGATGGGGCCCTTGCCGTCGATGGGGTTGCCGAGCGCGTCGATCACGCGACCCACGAAGGCGGGGCCCACGGGGACGGACATGATCTTGCCCGTGCGCTTGACGGTGTCGCCTTCCTTGATGGCGGCAGCGTCACCCAGCAGGATGATGCCGACATTGTCCTCTTCCAGGTTGAAGGCGAGGCCCATGACGCCATGGGGGAGCTCGAGCAGCTCACCGGCCATGGCCTTCTCCAGGCCGTAGGCCCGGGCGATGCCGTCGCCCACGCTGATGACGATGCCGACCTCAGCCACGTCGACCTGGGCGTCAAAGCCCTCGATCTGGCTGCGGATGATGCGGGAGATCTCTTCCGCGCGAATGTCCATGAAGTCCTCCAAAACCTACAGGTGGGTGCGGTCGAAACTAGACGGAAAGGAGCTGCTTCTTGAGCTGACGGAGCTGACCCTGGACCGAAGCGTCCAGGACAGTGGACCCGACCTGGACCTTGATGCCGCCCAGCAGGGTGGAATCCTGGGACCAGGAGAGGCGAATGGTCTTGCCGGTACGGACCCCCAGGGAGGCCACGAGGGCCTGGGACTGGGCGGCGGTGAGGGGCTGGGCGCTGGCCACCTTGGCCTCGACGATGCCGTCGCGCTCATCCACCAGCTCAGCGAAGCTGCGGCGGAGGTCCCCCAGCAGGTTGAGACGGCCGGCCTCGGCCACCACGCGGAAGAAGCTGCGGAGGGTCGGGCTCACGTTGGCGGAAGCAAGGACCGCCTCGAAGACCTGGGCCTTGCGAGTGGGTACCACCAGGGGCGAGGCCACCAGGCGGGTCAGGTCGGCATTGGCGGCGACAGCGGCGGCCACGTCGTCCAGTTCCTGCTTGAGCTGAGGCACATTGCCCTGCTTGTCGCCGATCTGGAGGAGAGCCTTGCTGTAGCGGCGAGCGGTCAGTCGGCTGCTCACTGGACACCTCCGATCTGCTGGATGGCCCGGTCGAGCGCCTTGCCGGCTTCGGGGCCCTGGAGCTTGGCTTCCAGGCGCTTGGCGGCGCCTTCAACGGCCAGCTCGGCCACGAGGGCCCGGAGCTCCAGCTCGGCCTGGCGCTTCTGGTGGCCGATCTCGGCCTGGACCTGAGCCAGGATCTGGGTGGCCTCCGCGCGGGCGGCCTCCAGCACGCGCTGCTTCTCGGCCTCCGCATCGGTGTCGGCCTTGGCGAGGATGCCAGCCAGTTCGCCCTCAAGGCCGGCCATCTTGGCCTCGAGCTCGCGGACCTGGGCTTCGCCCTCGGCCTTGTCCTTCTCGGCCTGGGCCAGGAGGGTTTCGAGCTCTTCCTTGCGGGCCTTGAACATGGTGGAAAGGGCACCCTTCAGCATGAAGAAGAGGGCCGCACCGTAGATGGCGAAGTTGACCAGCTGGACGAGGAATCCGCCGAGGGGGCTTAAGGCCTTACCAAAGAGCTTCACGGGCGGGGCATGGTGAGCACCACCGGCAGAGGCGTGGGCATCCCCGCCAGCAGCGTGAGCATCCGGGGCGGCATGGCCACCGGTAGCGGGTGCAGCGTGGGGATCCGGAGCGGCGTGGCCCTCGGCAGGCTTGGCCTCATGGCCAGCGGCGGGGGCCGCATGGGCATCAGGCTTGGCGGCGGCGGGTGCGGCATGGGCATCGTGGGCCTGGGCCGAAAGAGCCAGGGGGCTGAGGCTCAGCAGGGCAGCGAGAGAGAGGCGGTTCAGCATGGTCATGCTCAGGCCTGCTTCAGAATGGTCAGGGCCATGGTCTCAGCCAGGGCATCGACCTCGCCAAGCAGGCGCTGACGAGCGTCGGCCTGTTGGGCGCGGAGGGAGTCCAGGGCAGCCTGGCGCTCGGCCTGGGCCTTGGTGCGGGCCTCGTCCAGGAGGCGGAACTTCTCCTGCCCGGC
>CAITBU010000108.1 GCA_903890595.1 uncultured Holophagaceae bacterium
CAGGCCTACTTGGGGGCCTCTTCCTTCTTGGGGGCTTCCTTCTTGGCGCCTTCCTTCTTGCCGGCCTTCTTCTTGCCGCCACAGTCAGGGCAGTCCTTGCAGGACTCGGCCTTGTTCTTTTCGCAGCAGGCCATGCCACAGGCGGGCTTCTTGCCTTCAGCCTTCTTCTCTTCGGCGGCGAAGCCGACGAACGCGAAGGAGCTCACGAGTGCGATTGCGAGAAACTTCTTCATGGAATCCTCCGGTTGGGTGGGACCCGGTCCCACCGAAACACCTTACCCACACCAGCGCTTGTGCCCAACAAGAAAATGCCGTGAACCCGGAGGGCGCAAAAGCTGACCTCAGCGTCCCAGCAGGTTCCCCATAACCATGAAGGCCATGGCGGGATTGGCCGCCAGGCGGCGCTTCAGGTAGTGGACGGCATACTTCCAGTCCTCGGCGAAGGGCACATACAGGCGCATGGTCTGACCCCGGCGGACGATCTCTTGCTGCAGGTCCAGGCGGGGCACCCCCAGCAGCATCTGGAACTCGTAGGCGTCCCGGGCCACGCCCTGGGCATCCAGATGGGCCAGGCAGCGGCGAATCAGGGGCTCGTCGTGGGTGGCAATCTCGGGGTAGTGGCCGTGCTCTAGGAGCAAGAGGACCTGCTCGAAGAGGCGGTCCTTCATGTCGGCCTTGTCCTGCAGGGCCACCTCGGCGGGCTCCCGGTAGATGCCGATGCAGATGCGCACCTTGCAGGGCTTGGTGTGCAGGGCCCGAATGTCGTCCGGCGTCCGGTAGAGGCGGCTCTGCAGGACGATCCCGAAGTTGTCGTAGCGATCCCGGATGGCCTTGAACATGCGGAGGGTCACATCGGTGAAGTGGCGGTCCTCCATGTCCAGGGTGATGTGGATGCCGTGCACTGCGGCGGCGGCCACGATGCGCTGCAGGTTGTCCTGGCAGTAGGCCTCGCTCTCGTTGATGCCCAGCTGCGTGGGCTTGAGGCTGATGCTGGCGTAGGGACGCCCCTGCAGGGCCTCGATCATGCGGAAGTAGACCTGGACCGTGGCTTCCACATCCTCCCGGCGGAAGACCTCCTCCCCCAGCAGGTCCACGGTGGCGGCAAGGCCCAGCTTGGTCTGAATTTCGTCAGCCTTGGCCACCCCAGCGGCAATGCCCTTCCCGGCGATGTAGGGCGCGGCAAAGATGCGCACCAGGGGAGCCGGCATGAGGTCGATGAGGGTGTTCTTCAGGTCCACGGCATTCCTCGCATCAGTACCAGCCTGTCAAGGCCCACCCGCAGAGGGCGGCCTGCTGTCGGGATTATATGCGGCCCCTCCCCCGGGGCTCCGGCTGCCTGCCAGGATGTGACCTGGACCTCAGACCAGCCCTCTGGGCGGGGCCGTTTCACCCCTTGGAGTGGCCCCGGTCTGCAGGTCCCCGGCCGCTGAGGAGGCTGGTCCACGAGGCCAGCGAGGGGCTCAGCTCTCCCGCAGGTAGGCCCCGTGCTCCAGGTCCACCTTCTGGACATGCTCCTGAAACCAGTCGCCCAGGAACTCAGGCACAGCGTCCCGGAGGGGTTCGCCCTTGGCCGCGGCGTACTGGATGCGGCGGACCTGCAGGATCAGCTCCCGGTGCAGGTCAGCATGCAAGATGCGGCCTGGATCCCCATGGGCCTTCATGAGGTCTTCCTCGGTGTGGAAGTGCTCGATGGTGCGCTGGGAGATCAGGGCCAGGCTCGCTTCCAGGTGCTCGGCGGACCGCTTGGAGTGGATGTCTTCGGCCAGTCGCTGCACCTCACCCTGGAGGGCCCGGTGCTGGGCGTCGAGGCGCTCATTCCCCAGCAGGGGCAGTGATCTCCAGACGGCAGTGGGCATGGAAGCTCCAGATCCAGGCCTCCAGTATCCATCGAAAACGCCCTTTGTACCCCCTGCCCTGCGCAGCAGGCCATCAAAAAAGCCCGCCTTGCAGCGGGCCTTTTGGCGAACAGGCGGTACGGTGCTACTTGCGGCGCTTGGCCGAGACAGCGGCCTTGAAGCCGGCACCGGCGGAGAACTTGGGCACGGTGGTGGCGGCGATCTTGATGGCCGCACCGGTCTTGGGGTTCTTGCCCACACGGGCAGCCCGCTTGGCCGGCTTGAAGGTGCCGAAGCCGACCAGGGTGACCTTCTCGCCCTTGGCAACGGACTTCGTCACGGCGCCCAGGACAGCCGCGACCGCCTTGGTGGCTGCGGCCTTGCTGATGTCGGCTTCCTTGGCCACCAGGCCGATGAGTTCAGACTTGTTCATGGAGTTCCCTCCCAGGGGGAAAAGGCCACAGGGCCAGCGGAGAGTCTAATGGGTTCCGGGCCGGTTCCGCCAGAGGGTTTCTCACGTTGGCCCCCTGGTAGCCTCGTTTTCAGGCAGAAAAAACCCCGTGGCTCAGCTTCCACGGGGTTCAGTGCTGGTGGTCCCTCCCGGACTCGAACCGGGGACCCTCTGATTAAGAGTCAGATGCTCTAACCAGCTGAGCTAAGGGACC
>CAITBU010000109.1 GCA_903890595.1 uncultured Holophagaceae bacterium
GCGATGCAGGCGCTCCCGCAGGCGCGGGGCCAGGTCGGCGAGGCGACCCAGGGGCTGGGGCGCCAGGAAGACGGCCTCGGCCCCCTCCCCCACGCAGGCCAGGCCATGCTCGGCGCGGGCGGCGAACTGGGCAGCGGTGGCACTCAGCGAGAGGCCCCCGTGGCCCTCCCAGCCATGCCGCCGGGCCAGCTCCCGGCGGATGCGCTCGGCGGTATCCGGCAGGGGCCCGAAGAGCCCCTGGGTGCCCTGTAGCTCCACCAGGGCCTCCCCCAGCCGCAGCAGCTGCCCCTGAGGGGTCCACTGCTGCAGGAAGTCTCCCAGGGAGACCTGGGCCTCCCACCAGACCTGGGGCGCCGGATCCAGCACCCGCAGGCCCGGCAGGGTCCGCAGGGCCTGGTCCAGCGGCAGGCCCGGCGCCAGCCCCTCGGCGCGGCCCAGGCGGTTCACGAACCAGAGGCTGGGGGTGCGGGGCGTCTCCGGGTTCAGGAAGGCCACGGGCCGCTCCCGCAGGCCCCCATCCCGCCCGCAGGCCAGCTGGAACGGCAGCTCAGGAACCCACATCGCCAGCACCAGAACCTCCAGAGGGGATCCAAGTATGGCGAAAATTTAGCGAACAACAAGCCAGAACCTTGGTCCAGGACGAATGTCCCAGGTCTTGACAGTGTGTATTGGGTGTGTATTTTATGGCTATGGACAGCCGCTCCCTGATCAAGTTGCTTGAGGCCGATGGTTGGACCTTGGTGGCTGTTCGCGGCTCCCATCACCAGTACAAGCATCCCTCTAAGCCCGGCCGAGTCACGGTGCCTCATCCCAAGAAGGATCTCGCCAAGGGCACCGAAAACAGCATCCTCAAACAAGCCGGCCTCAAGGGCCCGCAGGAGTAGCAGTCATGCGGAACTACCTCGCCTTCATCCACAAAGACGCCAGCAGCGATTACACCGTGACCTTCCCGGATTTCCCCGGGTGCATCACCGCCGGCAGCACCCTTGATGAAGCCCGTGCCATGGCGCAGGAGGCCCTCCCCTTCCACCTTGAGGGACTGCTCGAGGATGGAGAGACCCTCGCCGACCCCATGCTTCTGGAAGAAGCTTTAGAGGCGGATCCGGCCAACCGAAGCGCCGTGGCCTTCCTGGTGGAGGTCCCCGTCGAAGAGCCCATGATCCGGGTCAACATCACCGCACCCAAAGCCGCCCTGGCGAGGATCGACCGCTACGCCCAGGCCCACGGCATGAGCCGCAGCGCCTTCCTCATCCAGTCCGCCCGCCAAGCCATGCAGAGGGGGGCTTAGTTCATCCCGTCCCCGCCCCCTCCAGCCATCTCCGAACCTGCTCGTACACTTCCGGCCGGGTCAGCAGGTCCAGGTGGCCCAGGCCTTGGCCGATCCAGGTTTGATTCTCAGGAAAGGCCAGGTCGTGCTGCGGGTCCGGGTGGCGGCCGAGGGCGCTGTCCACGGAGACGAGGCCATCCCCCCAGAGGCGGCCCTGCCAGGAGTCAGCATCCTCTCCCGCCGTCCCGGCCACGGCGCAGCAGCGCACCCCTGCGGGAAGGGGCACGGGCTGGCGCCGGTCCTCGGCCTCTGTGCCGGGGTCCAGGCCCTGCCAGTCCTCCTGCAGGAGGTTGCCGTGGCGCAGGTCGGTGATGCCGGCGCTGCGGACCTTCCCCAGGCGCGCCAAGGGGCTGGCGAAGGGGCTGGCCTCCAGGCCGCGCTCGAACCAGTGCCCCCACCGCTCCAGGGGGGCCCCGTGGTGGGGCGTGCCCAGGAAGATCAGGTTCCGCAGGGAGACCGGCCAGGCCAGCCCGGCTACCTGGGCCTGGTGGCAGGCGCTGCGGGCCACCAGACCGCCCATGCTGTGGGCGAGGAGGTCC
>CAITBU010000110.1 GCA_903890595.1 uncultured Holophagaceae bacterium
GACTTCCACATCTCGGCCATGGTGGTGCCGTAGAGGCTCACCTCCTGGCCCCAGGCTGTGGCGGACATCAGGGTGGCAAGCAGGGCCACGTGGGTGTGTCGTTTCATGTTTCGCCTCGTCTCGCAATGCGCGGTGCGGTGGAGATTGGAACCCTGCGGAACTACGGACTGCAAAGCGACACCGGACCGGAATAATTGATATTAGGGTCAGCAACAAAAATAGGCCCGTTGTTAAACCACCTCAAGATAGCAAATGCTTTGGCTAGGTATGCCTTTATGGTTGTTTAGCGACATTTGTGAACAACTTCATGACAATCCTTTATCTGATCTAATTAATTGAATAAAAAGACTTTTAAACAGCACAAAAATGGTAAATAAAAGGGGACAAGCGGGCCTGCCTCCCCCATTCCGACCAGCAAACCCGACAAACTTGTGACCTTTGGCACTGAAGGCCCGGGGGGGGTCCCGGAGGAGGCGGTCCGGACCCCGCGCAGACGGTGCGTGGGGCAGAGAATGGGCCGGAGTTCCAACCCAGCGGGAGTGGTCTGCGTTTTTTGCCCCCACAGGCTGGGATTTAGCCCCCTGTGACGCCCGACACCGGGGGGTCGCCGCATACTCCCCGGTTAATTCGAGGCGGAGGCAGGCATGGCTCAGAGCACCCTGGCATTGGGAGTCGAGGCGGTGGGATGCGCGGGCTTCGATGCCGGCATCAAGGGGGCCTTTGGCTACCCCGGCACGCCCTCCACCGAGGGCTTCGAGTGCGTGGAGGCCCTCATTCAGGCCGCTGGCGACGGCCGGGTGGCCCAGTGGGCGGCCAATGAGAAGGTGGCCTACGACCTGGCCATGGGCGTCAGCTTTGCGGGCTTCCGCACCCTGGTGACCATGAAGCACGTGGGCCTGAACGTGGCCCTGGATGCCTACGCCAACTCGGCCCTCACCGGCGTACACGGGGGCCTGGTGCTCCTGGTGGCTGACGATCCCGGCATGCACAGCAGCCAAAACGAACAGGACAGCCGCAGCTTAGCCAGCTTCGCCTGGCTGCCCTGCCTGGAACCCAGCACCGTGCAGGAATGCTATGACTTCACGCTCCGGGCCTTCGACCTCTCCGAGGCCCTGCAGGTGCCGGTGATGGTGCGCCTGGTGACCCGCCTGGCCCACTGCCGGGCGCCCCTGGACCGCCGGGAGGCCCTGCCCCCCACCGGACTGGGCTCGGTGCCCGCAGCGCAGGCGCAGGACTGGGTGCTCATCCCCTCCAACGCCCGTCGCCGCTATGAGGATCTGCTGGCTAAGCAGCCTCACCTGCTGACGGCCCTGGCTGACCTCAACCGCAGCGTGCCCGGCCCCAGCCGTCGGGGGGTGGCCCTGGCGGGCATGGGCCGGGCCTACTTCAATCAGCTGGCCCTGGAGCACCCGGAGCTGCGCGACCTCCCCCGCCTGGAGCTGGCCGCCCAGCCCGTGGACCCGGCCCTGGAAGCGGCCTTCCTGGCCCAGGTGGACGAGGTCCTGGTCTTTGAAGAGGACTACCCGCTGGTGGAGACCCGCCTCGGCCTGCGCGGCCGGGTCAAGGTCCGCGGCCGCCTGGACGGCGCCCTGCCCCGCGTGGGTGAGCTGTCTCCCCGCCTCCTGAAAGCCGCTCTGGGACTGCCTTCCAGCACAGGCACCCCTGCCGCCTTGGAGCTGCCCGTGCGCGCCCCCCGCTTCTGCGATGGGTGCGGCCATGTGGATGCCTTCGAGGCCCTGCAGGAAGCTCTGGGCAACCTGGGGGCAACGGCCAGCGCCCGGGTCTTCGGCGACATCGGCTGCTACACCCTGGCGGCCCAGGAGCCCCTCAGCGCCCTCCACGCC
>CAITBU010000111.1 GCA_903890595.1 uncultured Holophagaceae bacterium
GTGCACCAGGTCGAGCTGGAGATGCAGAACGAGGAGCTGCGCCGCAGCCACGCCGAAATGGATGCCCTTCAGGAGCGCTATCGGAACCTCTATGACAAGGCACCGGTGGGCTACTGCACCCTCAGCGTGCAGGGGATCGTCCTGGAGGCCAACCTGACGGCGGCAGCCCTCCTTGGGGTACCCCAGGCGGCCCTGGTGGGGAGGCACTTTTCGTCCTTCGTGCCGTCCGATGATCAGGATATGTACTTCCTCAAGCGCCAACTGATTGTGCAGTCTGGGGAACCCCTGGACTGGGAGCAGCGGCTGCGGCGGAAGGACGGGACGGTCATCTGGGTTTCCATCAAGACCACGGGGCTCGGGACCGATCAGGACTGGTCTCAGTACCGCCTGGTGTTCAGCGACATCACGGAAGGCAAGCGGACCGAGGACACCCTCCGCACACTCTCCACGGCCATGGAGCAGAGCCCCGTCTCCATCGTCATCACGAACCTTGCGGGTGCCATCGAGTACGTGAATCCCAAGTTCACCGAGATGACGGGCTACACCGCCGAGGAGGCCATGGGGCAGAACCCCCGCATCCTCAAGTCGGATGAGGCCGCACCGGGGTATTACCGGGAGCTGTGGGACACGATCCTGGGGGGTGGCACCTGGCACGGAGAGTTCCACAACCGCCGGAAGGGCGGCGAACTGTTCTGGGAGCAGGCGACCATCTCCCCCATCAAGGACACCTGGGGAAGGATCACCCACTTCGTCGCCATCAAGGAGGACATCACCGAGCGGAAGCAGTGGGACGCGAGCCTGCGAGCCAGCGAGGCCAAGTGGCGAACCCTCTTCGAGTTTCTTCCGGTGGGGATCTCCCTGCTGGATGATCAACGCCGGGTGGCTGAGTTCAACCCGGCCCTAGGCAGCATCCTCCGCCTGGCGCCGGACAGGTTGCAGGGTGCGTCCTACCTGGACCGCACCTACCTGCAGGCGGATGGGACGGTAATGCCTGCGGAAGGGCTGCCCAGCGTGCGGGCCATGAAGGAAGGGGGGGCCATTCCACCCATAGAGATCGGGATCCAGATCGAGGACGGCAGCCTCATCTGGACGGAGGTGGCTGCGGCACCCCTCGATGTCCCCGGCTACTCCTGTGTCATCACGACCACCGACATCACCCAGCGCAAGCAGACCCAGGAGGGGCTGCAGCGGTCCGAGGAAGCCCTCGCCAAGGCCCAGCGCTTCGCCCGGGTGGGCAGCTGGACTTGGCACATCAAGACCAACCTTCTGGATTGGTCGGACGAGATGTACCGGCTGTTCGGCCTTGCCCGGGAGACTTTTTCGGGGGACCTGGCCGAGGTGGTCACCCGGGCCATCCATCCCGAAGACCGCGAGGCCGTGGAGGCCTCCAACCGATCCGTGGCGGAATTGGGCAGGCCCGTTCCCCTGGAGTACCGCATCATCCTGCCCGATGGCACCACCCGGGTGGTCTGGGGGGAAGCGGGAGGGCTGGTCCTGGATGCGGAGGGACGGCCGGAGAGCCTGTCCGGCACTGTCCAGGACATCACCGAGCGCCGGGTGGCGGACCAGGCCCTGCGGGACAGCGAGGCCCGCTTCGTCTCCATGGCGAAGAACTCCCCGGCGGCCTTCTACCGCTTCTCCAGGCGACGGGGTGGCATCTACTACTCACCGCGCATCCAGGACCTGCTGGGCTACACCCCCGAGGAGCTGCTGGCCGAGCCCATGCGCTGGTACAACTCCATCCAGCCGGAGGATATCCCCATGGTGGAGTCGGCTCTGGCTGCGGCCCAGACCCGCCTGGACAGCTTCGATCTCGTCTACCGCATCCGCCACAAAGCAGGGCACGAGCGCTGGTTCAAAGACACCGGCACGTGTCGCCTGGAGCCGGATGGAGACCTCATCATCGATGGCGTGGTGCTGGACATCACCGATCGGAGGCGGGCCCAGGTGGCCCTGCAGGAGTCCAATGAGCTGCTCTCCCACTTCATCTCGCAGTCCCCGGTGTTCGCCTACATCAAGGAAGTCGCGCCTGGCTGCAGCCGGGTGGTCCAGGCCAGCAACAACTTCGTGCAGATGCTCGGCATTGCCGGCCCGGACATGATCGGCAAGACCATGGATCAGCTCTTCCCCGCCGAGATGGCCGCCAAGATGACGGCGGACGACTGGGCCGTGGTTACCAGCGGGAAGGGGTTGGAGCTGGAGGAGTCCTTCGCCGATCGCAGCTACTACACCCTCAAGTTTCCCATTGTCCAACAGGACAAGACCCTCCTGGCAGGGTTCAGCATCGACATCACGGAGCGGGAACAGTCCAAGCAGATCATCGCCGACTCCTACCAGCAGCTGCGCCTGCTCCTGGCGAAGCTCCAGCGGGCCCAGGAGGATGAGCGCATCCGGGTGTCCCGGGAGGTCCACGACGACCTGGGGCAGCTGCTCACGGAGCTGAAGCTGGAGCTGGGCTGGCTGGAGCGGCGCCTCTCGGAGGAAGACCTTCCCCCCAGCTTCGCCCCCCTCCTGGACAAGGTGATGGGGACCTCGGAGCTGGCGGACACCATCACCAAGTCGGTGCAGCGGATCGCGGCTGATTTGCGCCCCAACACCCTGGAGAGCCTGGGCCTGGAGGCTGCGCTTGAGCAGGAGACCCGGCGCTTCCAGGAGCGGACGGGTCTCCCCTGCGCCCTGGCGGTGGCACCTGACTGGCCTGTGCTGGGGGCCGGCCTTGCGGTGGAGCTGTTCTACATCTGCCGGGAAGCCCTCACCAATGTGACCCGGCACGCCCAGGCCAGCCGGGTCTACATTCGCCTGCACTGCGATGGGGCTGCGGCGGTGCTGGTGGTGGCCGATGATGGCCGGGGCATCACTGCTGCGGAGGTGGAAGCTCCCAGCGCCCTGGGTCTGTTGGGCATGCGGGAGCGGGCCAACCGCTTCGGGGGCACCATCACGTTCGAGCCCGACCAGCCTAGGGGTACCCGCGTGATCGTGAGGGTCCCACTGCCTACCTCAACCAACCCCGAGGGGGTCGACCGATGATGCGGATTCTGCTCGTGGATGACCACGAAATCCTTCGCCATGGCCTCAAACAGCTCCTGGGGGAGATCTTTCCCGATGCTGTGTTCGGTGAGGCGGCCACCGTGGTGCAGGCCCGAGCCATGATGGCAGGGCAGCTCTGGCACCTCATGCTCCTGGACATCAACCTGCCCGGCGGGAGTGGCCTGGACCTGCTGGAAGAAGCACGGCGCAACCAGGCAGGGGTCGTGGTGCTGGTGCTCAGCTCTTACCCAGAGGAGGAGTTCGCCGTGCGGGCCTTCAAGTGCGGAGCCGACGGCTACCTCACCAAGGCCAGCGTGGCCAGCGAGCTGTTCGTGGCCGTGCGGAAGGTGCTAGGCGGGGGCAAGTATGTGAGTGCCTCCCTGGCCGAGCGGCTGGCGAGGGTCATTGGTTTACCCGCCATTCAGCTCCCTCACGAGACCTTGTCGCCCCGCGAACTGGAGGTGGTGCGCCTGGTGGCCAAGGGCAGGAGCATCAAGGAAATCGCCGGGGAGCTGTGCCTTGGGGAGAAGACCATCGCCACCTACCGGAAGCGGGCCGCGGAGAAGCTGGGCCTAGCCAGCAATGTGGAGATCGCCCGCTATGCCCTCCAGCACGGCCTGGTGGACTAGGACGTAGAGCCGCTGCTGCAGGGCACCTTAGGTGCGGATGTAGGGAAATTCCTTACTCGGTGTCAGCCGAATTCGCATAGGTATTTCAGCCTATTCCGGCATGTTGCGCTGGGTGTGCTGACCCGATGCTCTGGGTATGACACACGCTGAGGGCGAAAGAGCGATCCAGGTCCTGCTCGTGGAGGACGCACCCCTCCGCCGGCGGGAGCTGCGGGAGCTCATCGAGGCCACTGCCGTCGCCAAGGTAGTCGCCGAGGCTGGGTCTGTGGCGGCAGCCCTGTTCCTCCTGAAGTCCAGTCCGGTGGATGCGGTGGTCCTGAATCTCCAGCTCTGGGACGGCGACGGTGGCGCGGTGCTCTCGGAGGTCAAGCGCCTGTATCCCGACTGCCTGGCCATCGTGCTAAGCAGCCTTTGGGGCCCCGCTGAGCGGGAGCGCTGCCTGGGCCTGGGGGCCTCGCACCTGCTCGACAGCCCCCGGGATATGGATTGCATTCCTGGACTGCTGGCTCTGCGGAGAAGTCCAGTACCCGGTCCTGCCACCTGAAGCAAGGAAACCCTCTCAAACCCTCTTCCCACTCTGCAAGTCCTCTCCTGCATCCCCTTTCGGAGGTTCCCATGTCCTTCCTCGACAACATCAAGATGGGCCCCAAGCTCATCGGTGCCTTCCTCCTCGTGGCAACCATGGCCGGGGTGGTGGGGTTCATCGGCGTCCGCAACATCCGGGCCATCGATGAAGCTGATACCAAGCTCTACGAAAAGGTCACGATCCCCCTCGGCGAGATGGGCGACATCATGCAGCTCTTCCAGCGGAAGCGGGTGAACCTCCGGGATGCCTTGCTCACTGGAGATGCCGACAAGTACGGCAAGCGCATCCAGGAACTGGACGCCAACACTAGCAAGGTCGAGGAAGCCTTCACCAAGAGCATCCTCACAGACAAGGGCAAGGAAGCCTTCAAGACCTACAAGGATGCTGATGGCAAGTACGACCAGGTGACGGACCAGATCATGAAGCTGGTGGCGGCGGGCAAGGTCAAGGACGCCGAAACCCTCATGCGAGGCGAGGGCTTCAAGGCCAACGAGGATGTCCAGAAAGCTCTGGATGTCCTGCAGAACTCCAAGCTTGTCATCGCCAAGGAGACCTCGGATGCCAACACGGAGCTGGCCAACAAGTCCGTGGTGATCATGTTCAGCATCATCGCCATCGCCATCGCCGTCGGCGTCGGTGTCGGCATTCTGTTGACCCGCTCCATCACTGGGCCCCTGGCCCGCTTCAGCGAGGTCCTGGAGGCCGTGGCTGGTGGCGACCTGAGCGTCCGCTCGGACATCAAGAACAAGGATGAGATCGGCGAGATGGGCAACACGCTGAATACCACCATCGCCGGCCTGCAGGAGGCCATGCTCCAGGTGCAGGAGGCGGCGCTGGCCATCTCCACCGCCTCGGGCGAGATCTCCATGGGCAACACCGACCTGAGTCGCCGCACGGAGGAACAGGCCGCCAGCCTGGAAGAGACCGCCAGCAGCATGGAGCAGATCACCAGCAATGTGAACCAGACCGCCGACAATGCGCGCTCGGCCAACACCGAGTCCGCCAAGGCCCGGCAGGTCGCCCAGGATGGCGGCGCCGCTGTCACCCAGGTCATCGCTGCCATGGAGGCCATCAACCAGTCCTCCGCCAAGATCAACGAGATCATCGGCGTGGTGGATGAGATCGCCTTCCAGACCAACCTCCTGGCCCTCAACGCTGCGGTGGAAGCCGCCCGCGCCGGGGAACAGGGTCGCGGGTTCGCCGTGGTGGCTGCGGAAGTCCGCAACCTCGCCAAGCGCAGCGCCGACGCCGCCAAGGAGATCAAGGGCCTGATCCGCGAGAGCGTGGCCAAGTCCACGGA
>CAITBU010000112.1 GCA_903890595.1 uncultured Holophagaceae bacterium
CCAGGAAGCGGCGCATCTCAGGACTCCGTCACGGACAGACCCCCAGGATACACTTGGCAGATGCTGGTCCTGGGCTTGGAATCCTCCTGCGACGACTGCTCCGCCGCCGTGGTGGAGGAGACGCCGGCAGGCCCTATCCTGCGGTCCCTGGTGCGGGAGAGCCAGGACGCCATCCACGGCCCCTTCGGCGGGGTGGTGCCGGAGCTGGCGGCCCGGGAGCACCTGCTGCAGGTGCGTTCCGTCATGGCCGGGGCCCTGGCCCAGGCAGGTGTAGGGCTAACCGACCTGGACCGCATCGCCGTCACCCGCGGGCCGGGCCTGGTGGGTAGCCTGCTGGCCACCTTCAGCGCCAGCAAGGCCGTGGCCTGGCGCCAGGGCCTCCCCTGGGTGGGCGTCCACCACCTGCTGGGGCACCTGAACGCCGCCCGCTTCGCCGCTCCGGACCTGCCCTTCCCCGCCCTGGTGCTGCTGGTGTCCGGTGGGCACACGCACCTCTACCTGGCCCCGGACTGGACCACCCTGGAGCTGTTGCAGAAGACCCGGGACGACGCTGCCGGCGAGGCCTTCGACAAGACCGCCCGCATGCTGAACCTGGGCTACCCCGGTGGCCCCGTGGTGGACGCCTGCGCCAACACCGCGGTGAAGGCCGCGGAGCCCTTCACTCCGCCCAAGTTCCGGGACGGCAAGGCCTCCTGGAGCTTTTCCGGCCTCAAGACCGGCGTGAAGCTGCGCATCGAGCGGGACCCCCGCCTGGCCCAGGGTGGCGCCGGCGACCCGGCGGTCCAGGGCCTCTGCCGCAGCCTCCAGGAAGCGATCTCCAGCTGGCTGCTCAAGCCCCTGCCCGGCTGGGCCGAAGCCCGTGGCGCCCGCAGCCTGGTCATCAGCGGTGGGGTGGCGTGCAACTCCCGGCTGCGCTCCGAGGCAGCCCTCCTGGCGGCCCGGGAGGGCCTGGTGCTGGCCATCCCCGAGCCCCGCCTCTGCACGGACAACGGCGCCATGATCGCCGCCGCCGGCGCCCTCCTAACCCCCGACCCCAACCCCTGGCGCCAAAACGCCGACGCCGACCTGAAGCTGGTCTAATTCCTTCACCGCAGGAACCCACCATGCAGGACATCAAAGCTCTCTGCGATCAGGTCCGTCAGACGGCTTTCGAGCTCCATGCCTACCTTGGCCACGGCCATCTGGAGAAGGTGTACGAGAATGCCCTGGCCCACCGCCTGCGCAAGTGCGGGCTGAAGGCCGTCCAGCAACACTCCATCCAGGTCTTCGATGAGGACGGCACTCCGATCGGCGACTACGTGGCGGACCTCCTCGTGGAGGACGTCCTGATCAATTTCGGATCTCCCAAGTTCGAGATTCGCAAATTCATCTGGGAAGTGAAGTAACCACAAAGACTTTGTTAACCACAAAGAACACAAAGGGCACAAAGAAAAGCAGAAGATGTAAATTCATTTATTCCTTTTTTGTGTTCTTTGTGTTCTTTGTGGTTAATTTGCTTTTATCTTTTTTGGTTCTCTGTGGTTGCTCTGGAGTCTCTGTGGAAGTC
>CAITBU010000113.1 GCA_903890595.1 uncultured Holophagaceae bacterium
CCACATGCGCCAGCTCCTTTCGTGGTCCTTCGGGATGGCGCTTGGGACGGTTATCTACGACTTCATCAGCCGCGGTCCCGGGTCCATTCAGTGGGGGAAGGCGCTCTTTGTGTGGGTCTTTTCTGCGCTGGTGTACTGGCTGGTGGAGCGCTTCCGGAGAGCCCCTTCTTCTGCGGCCTCGGCCTAGCGATTGACCGTAAGCAAAAGCGAATTAACCACAAAGAACACAAAGGACACAGAGAGAAGGCTCTTCATCCCCTTCCTCCGCCTTTATCCCTGTCAAATTGCTTTTCGAACCGGAGCGCTGAGAAGACAACAAAAATCCGAGTTTCTATCTCCAAGGTAGATACTGGAACCCAACCGGCGAAAGGAACCCCGTGGCCAAATCAAAGGCGCAGGTCGAAAAGCAGAAGCGAGCGGCCGAGAAGCGGAAGAAAATCGAGAAGGCTGTCATCGCCATTGCTGCCGGAATGCCGGATGACCCCATTGAGCAGAGGTCAACCGTTCCGGCCACCACGACCAAGACGGCTAGGAACAAAAGCTAATTGACCACAAAGACCACAAAGGGCACAAAGGGCAGGATCCTTATCCCCTTTATCCGTTTCCCGATCATCGGCTAGGCTCAGCCCCACCCGATCAAGAGCAGAAGCGGAACCGCAGATGGCGCAGATGACGCAGATAGGCGGGGACCCATCCCAGCTTTTCAAGTCCAGAAGCGGATCCACAGATTCCACAGATTGCGCGCCGACCCACCCCCCGCATGAGCCCGCCGAAGGCGGCTTCCGGCGGTGCCGGAAGTCAGCCCGGGGTGCCACGGCCGCGCCCCCCAAGAGGCGCGGCAGCGGCGCCCCAGGCTGGAGCCCATGCTGGATGCGCCATTGGCCCTATCCCCGTGCTCCCCGTGCATCCCCGGCCAAAGGACTTTCTCTCTCTGTGTAATCTGTGAAATCTGTGGATAACATATTAGTTTTTTGTGTTTATATGCATTCTTGTGCTCTTGTCACCGCCCAAAGAACCAGTCCTTTGAGGCGGAGGCTGGCCGATAACCGTGATTCCCTTTATCCGTTTTTATCCCTGTCAAATTGCTTTTGAACAGGGATGAAGGGGATGAAGGGGATAAGGCAGGGGCGATTCGGCCATTCCGGGTAGAACCGCCTACTGCAGACGATTTATCCCCTTCAACTCCGTCCATCCCCGGCTAAGGCGCTTTAAAGCAGTTCTCTGCTTTCCTCTGCTCCTCGGCTTTCCTCTGCGTATAAATGCAGTTTTCTTTTTGGTCCTCAGCCCCGCCGCCAGCCCGTTGTCCCGTCTTTGCGGTCTTCGAGGACGATGCCCAGGGCTTTGAGGGCGTCCCTCACGCGGTCGGCTTCGGGCCAGTTCTTGGCGGCTTTGGCGGCGCGGCGGGCTTCGATGAGGGCTTCCACTTCGGCGTCCAGGTTGGTGCCTTCGTGGGGCCAGGCGGCGAAGATGGCATCGGCCTCGTCCAGGAAGGTCAGCACGGCGTCCCGCTCTTCGCGGGTGAGGGCCACGTGGTCGTCCTGGGCGTTGAGGTCGCTGATGAGGGTGAAGAGCTCCGCCAGGGCCTCGGGGGTGTTGAGGTCATCGCCCATGGCGGCCCAGAAGCGGTCCCGGGCCTGCGCCAGGCGCTGCTCCGGCGCCAGGGCTTCCTTCCAGGGGCCACCGCCGGCCTGGCCCTCGCCCTCCATGCGCTTGCGGAAGGCGCGGATGCGCTTGAGGGAGTTCTCCGCGGCCCGCAGGCCCTCGAAGCTGAAGTTGAGCACCTTGCGGTAGTGGTTGCTCTGGATGGCGTAGCGCAGGGCCACGGGGTCCACGCCCTTCTCCACCAGATCCCGCAGGGTGAAGAAGTTGCCGGCGCTCTTGGCCATCTTCTGGCCCTCGACCATGAGGAACTCGCCGTGCACCCAGTGGTTCACCCACTGGTGCCCGAGGCAGCCGTCGCTCTGGGCGATCTCGTTCTCGTGGTGGGGGAAGATCAGGTCCACGCCACCGCTGTGGATGTCCACCCGGTCACCCAGCAGCTCCATGCCCATGGCCGAGCACTCGATGTGCCAGCCGGGCCGGCCCGGACCCCAGGGGCTATCCCACCAGGGCTCGCCGGGCTTGGCGGCCTTCCACAGCACGAAGTCGGTGACGGAGTCCCGCTCGTACTCATCCGCGTCCACGGAGGACCCGGCCTGCATGCCCTCCCGGTCCAGGTGGGCCAGGCAGCCGTAGGCGGGGAGGCCCGAGATGCGGTAGTAGACGCTGCCGTCGCGGACATAGGCCAGGTTCTTGGCCGCCAGGTCCTGCACCAGCTGGATCATCTGCGGGATGTAGGCCGTGGCCCGGGGCAGGTGGTCGGCGGGCTGGATGCCCAGGGTCTGCAGGTCCTCCAGGAAGACCGCCGTGAAGCGCTCCGTGAGGGCCCGCATGGCGGCGTGGCGGTCGGCGTTGGAGGCCTCCTCGGGGAGCCCGCCCTGGGAGTCGCGGATGATCTTGTCCTCGACGTCCGTGATGTTCATGCAGTGCCGGACCTCGTAGCCCCCGGCCCGGAAGGTCCGCTTTAGAAGATCCTGGAAGAGGAAGGTGCGGAGATTCCCGATGTGGGCATAGTTGTAGACGGTGGGACCACAGGTGTAAAACGAGACCTGCCCCTCCAGCACCGGGACCACGGGCTCGACCTGGCGCGTCAGGGTGTTGAACAGGGAGAGGGTTCGCCGCAGCTTCGTCATGGAACTAGGAAACCACCATTTCGCCCTTCATCCAAAGCCCCCGGTGTCCCATGGGATTGTTCAGCAGCAAAAAACTTGACGAGGCCCTGGCGGAGCGGGACGCCCAGATCCAGACCCTGGAAGCTGCCGGCCGTGCCCTCCAGGCCCGGGTGGAGGACGTCCAGGAGCTGGTCCGGCACCTGGACCAGGACCGGGACCTCCTGCTGGGAGCTCTGGAGCGCATGCGGCCGGGGGCTGAGCCCCAGGACCTCGCCCAGGCCCTGCTGGACATCTGCTTCAAGCCCCTGGGCCTGGCCTGCTTCTTTGTGGCCCTGGCCGACTGGGACCAGGATCAGCTGCGCTTTGTCCTGTACCAGGAGGGCGGTCGGACTAGGAACCACCCGCCCCGGCGCCTGTCGGACCGGCTGGGGCTGTCGGAGAAGGTCCTGACCGCTCGCCAGCCCATCTACATCCGGACCCTGGAAGAGGGCAAAGCGGCGGGGAGCCTCCTGACCGCCGCCGAGGAGGCCACCGGCCTCATCCCCCACTCCTGGTACGGCGTACCCCTGGGTTGGGGCCCCCGTCCGGTGGGCCTGGTGAGCTTCCAGAGCTTCCATGACGATGCCTTCAGCGAGAGCCGCCGCCGGGTCATGGATGCCCTGGCGGCGCTGATCTCGACCTGCATGGGCTCGCCTCAGGGGCGCTGAACGAGCGCCAGCAGGTCATCGGGGAGGACGCGAGCGCGGTTGTCGCTGCTGGCCACCAGGTGGGTGCTGTCGGCTTCCGCCAGCAGCACCCCGGCCCGCTCGATTTTGTAGGCGAAGATCAGGCGCCGGCGGCCGGCCTCCCGCAGGCTGGTGCGTACCTGCACCAGCTCGTCGTAGTGCGCCGGTGAGCGGAACTTGACCTGGATCTCGTTGACCACCAGGCGCACGCCTCGCAGCTCCCACTCGGCATAGCTCTGGCCCAGCTCCCGCAGGAAGTCGCTGCGGCCCAGCTCCATCCAGACCGGGTAGGTCGCATGGTGCACGATGCCCATGGCATCGGTCTCGGCGTAGCGCACTCGGAGCTCAGTCAGGGATTCCATGGCAGGTCGGCCCTCGGGTCAGGACTCCAGTCTTCAGCGGCCAGACCAGTCCGTCCACCAAAAAGCCCCGCCGGGGCGGGGCTTCGGGTGCGACGGAGGGGCTCCCGGCTACTCGACGGTGACGCGGATGTGATCGCCCTTGTCCGTGGTGATCTCCAGGAGCAGGTCCCCGGGCTTGGACTCGGAGAGCAGGCGCTGGAGCTGTTCGGGCTTCATGCCCTTGCGGGCGTGGCCGTTGACCTTGATCTCGCCCTCGCCAGCCATGTCCAGGACGCCCTTGGCGAGGCTGATGGGCATGCGGATGTGGACCTCGGTGGGACCGTCGGCACCGTCCTTGGTGCGAGCGTGGTGGGCCATGGTCTTGGAGGTGATGTCCACCTTGATGAACTTGGCGCTCTGGGCCGCGAGGGGCAGGCCGAGGGTGGCGGCAAGCACGAAAGGAACGAGGAGGGCGCGCATGGTGGCTCCTGATGGGACCGGGCCGGCTGGGGCCCTGTTGCCTGGAATACGGCAGCCCTGGAACCTGGCTTAGCCCAAGCTGGGAACTCCCGGAGTCCGGGTATGCTGATTCCCGTCACGGCGGCCGGTCCGGCCCCATCCAATAGCCGGTGTCCCGCCGCTTCCAGGAGTCCCCCCATGAAGGTTCTTGCCGCCCTGATCCTCGTTGCCAGCACGCTGTCCGCCCAGGGTGCGGCCAAGTGGGAGCACGACTACAACGCCGCCCTGAAGCGGGCCAAGGCCGAGAAGAAGCTCATCTTCATGGACCTCTGGACCGAGTGGTGCGGCCCCTGCCTGCACCTCCAGAAGAACGTCTTCCCCACCCCCGAGGCCCAGGCCGCCCTGGCCAAGTTCGTGCCCTTCTCCTCTCTGGTGGAAAAGCGGGATGGCACCCCCGTGGCCGAAGGCACTCGCTTGGCCGGGCAGTTCCGCCTCAACGCCTACCCAACCCTGGTGATCCTGGACGCCGACGGCAAGGAGCTCCGCCGCCAGGTGGGCGCCTTCAGGACTGGGGCTGAGTTCGCGGCGTGGCTTAAGCAATAGCTGTCGGCTATCAGCTGTCAGCTGTCAGCCAAGAAGGGCCAGGTAAGTTGCCTGGGCCGTTCTGCCTTCATGGGCTAATGGCTATCAGCTGTCAGCTATCAGCTATCAGCCAAGAAGGGCCAGGTAAGTTGCCTGGGCCGTTCCGGGATCATAGGCTGACAGCCAAGGTTGATTGGGCTGGGACGGCCGATGGCTGCTGGCGCTTTAGCTGTTAGCTGTTAGCTGTTAGCTGTTAGCTGTTAGCTGACAGCTGATAGCCGACAGCCCCTAAAGATCCTTCACCCCCGCCGGCACCTTGGGCGGCTTGGGTAGCCTCTGCCTCAGACCCTCCGCCTCGTCCTGCTGGGCGCCCAGGCTGGGGCGGGGCGGTGGGGGTGGTGGCGGCCGCTTGGGCGGTGGGGGTGGGGGCAGGGCGTCCTGGATGAGGGTCTGCAGGTTGTGGCTGGCCTCGGGGCGACCCGGCTGCTCCAGCAGCAGGCGCTCGAGGGTGGCGCGAGCTTCGTCGGGCCGGCCGGCTTCCACCTGGGCGCGGGCGGCCAGCAGCAGGGCCGGGGTGCGCCAGGCGGGCAGGGGGCGGGGCACGCCTTGGCCCACCAGGGGGGCGAGGGTCTTGAGGGCCCCCTCCGGTTGACCGGAGCGCAGGTCGATCTGCGCCGCCAGCAGGAGGTGGTCGGGCCGGGCATCCCCGGGCCGCCAGCGCTGGGCGCCGCTGAGGTCGCCGTCCCCCAGGGCGCGTTGGGCCAGCCAGGCCCGGACACCATTCGGCACCCAGCCGAAGGACCCCGTACCTTGGGCCTGGAGGCCCGGTGTCGCCAGGGCCAAGGCCAGGAGCAGCACCGGCCGCCAGCGGGCCATGGGCTTTCCGGCGTGGAACAGCCACAGGAGTAGGCCCAGCAGGGCCAGCCAGGCGCCGGCTTCCGGATGGGCGGGCTGCAGCGAGCGCCCGGCCGGCAGGGGCAGCTGGCCGGCGGCCAGGGCCTGGAGGTCCGCGGCGGCGCGGTCGGGGTCGCTGAACAGGCGGCCGCCGCTCTCCCGGGTCAGCCGCTCCAGCAGGTCGGGTCGGGCAGTGCTGACCGGGGGCTCGGCACTGCCTGCGGCAGCTTCTCCGGCCACCGGGTGGGGGCGGCCGTCCCCGTAGGCCAGGGCGTAGAGGGGTAGGCGAGTCTGGCGCAGGCCGGCGAGGGCGCGGCCCACGGCCTCGTCGGGGCGTTCCCAGGTCTCTTCGCCATCGCTGAGCAGCAGGACCACGGCGGGGGTGCCGGCCTCCGCCTGGGCCACCACCTGGATGAGGCCTCGGCCCAGGCTGGTGCCCGGAGAGCCCACGGCGCCTGGGGCGAGGGCTTTGAGGCTCTCCCGGAGCAGGACCCGGTCTTCGCCTGGGGGCTGGACGGGGATCGCATCCCCCGTGAGCAGGTCCAGGCTCCAGCGCAGGCCCGGCTCGGGCTGGGACCAGAGGCGGTCCAGGGCGGCGGCGGCGGCCTCCCAGCGGGTGCGGCCGCCGGGGGTATCGGCCACGGTCATGGAGCGGCTGGCGTCCAGCACCACGTGGACCGTGAGGCGGGGGCGGTCCTGGGTACCCCAGCGGGGCTCCGCCAAGCCCAGGCCCAGGCCCAGCGCCACCAGGGCCAGGCCCAGGCCCTGCCAGAGGGGCCGCTGGCCCACCACCTGCACGCCGAGGCCCGGCCGGAGGTGCGCCCGAACGGCCAGGCCCAGGATCACCAGGGCCGCCAGGGCCGCCGGCACCAGCACCCAGGGGTGGGAGAGGGTCGGGGTCATGGTTCCACCCAGGCCGGCCGGGGGCGGCCCCGCTTGAAGGCCAGGTCCACTGCCAAGGGCAGGGCCAGGAGCAGCGCCAGCAGGAGGAACCAACTGGCGAGGGGGCGGCCCTCCGTGGGCGGGTCCACGGGCAGCTGGGTCTTCTCCAGGCGGTCCACGGCGGCGAGGCTGCGGGCCAATCCGCCGGGGTCCTCGGCGCTGAAGGCTTCCCCTCCGGTGAGGCGGGCGACCTCCTGCAGGGTGGTGTGGTCCACGGCCACCCGCAGGCGGGCGAAGCCCCCGCCCTCCAGGGGCACGAGGCTCTCGCCGTCGCTGCCCATGGCCACGGCATGGATGCGGATGCCGCGCCGGGCGGCTTCGGCAGCGGCCTCGGCGGGCAGTACCCGGCCCCGGTTCTGCACCCCATCCGTGAGGAGCAGGATGACCCGGCTGCGGGCGGGGCTGTCCTCCAGGCGGCGCACGGCGGTCATGAGGGCCGAGCCGATGGCGGTGCCGTCGTCCCGGCTGTCCAGGTCCAGGCGGGCCAGGAGGCGCAGGAGCCGGCTGTGGTCGGCGGTGAGGGGGCTCAGGGTCACCGGGTGGGCGCTGAACAGGACGAGGGCGAAGCGATCATCGGGGCGGCGCTGGATGAACTGGGCCAGCAGGCGGCGGGCGGCCTGCCAGCGGTCCTCCTCGGGGCGGTCCAGGATGCGCATGCTGCTGCTGCCATCCAGGACCACGGCGAAGTCCACCACGGGGGCGGCACCGCGCACGGGGGAGCGCCACTCGGGCCCGGCGGCGGCGAGGCCCAGGGCCAGGGCCAGCAGCACCGGCAGCCAGTGGGCGGAGACCCTGGCCAGGGTGCCCGAGGGCCGGGAGGCGGGGATGCCCCAGCGGTACACCACGCGCCAGGCGCCCACCAGCAGGGGCAGCACCAGGAGCAGGGCCAGGGGCTGGCGCAGGAGGATCATGGCGCGACCTTCCGGCCATCCGGCAGGGGCAGCAGGTCTTCCACCAGACGGGCGGCCTCCGGAAAGGGCGGGGCCTCCAGGCCGAAGCGGGCCGCATCCAGGCTGCGGCACCACTGGTCCCAGGCCGCCAGGCGGCGGGCCTGGAGCTCGAGGGAACCCCAGGCCCGGGCCTCCGCTCCGAAGCGCGCCGCCAGCAGGTCCCGGCCCAGAGCATGGGCGGCGTCCAGCGTGCTGCGCGCCCGGTCCACCGGGGGCCAGTGCTGGTGAAAGGTGCGGACGGCGTGGCGCAGGTGGCGGTGACGCGCACCCTGGCGCCAGCGGCGCAGCCCCACGCCCAGCAGGGCTGCGGGTGGCAACAGCAAGAGGCTGGCCCAGGCCCAAGGAAAGGGCAGGTCTGGCAGGCGGTCCTCGCGGCCGCCGCCGAAGCCCATCCAGGGCGCTCCGAAGGGGATCTGGCGGGGCACCTGCAGCCGTAGCTCAGGGCTGAGCACCCCGCCGCCCAGGTCCAGGGGCGGCACCACGGCCAGCCCGGGTCGTAGCGCCTGCACCTGGAAGCGCCAGCCCCGGCCGTCCGGCAGGGGCTCCAGGGCCCGCAGGCGGAGGGAGCCCAGCCGATCTTCCAGAGCGGGTCGGGCGGGTGCGGGCCGGGTGGGATCGGCTTCTCGCAGCTCCAGCGTCTGCAGCTCCCCCAGCGCCAGCTGAGCCGGGGCCTTCCACACCGGCGAACCGTAAACAACGCCCCCCACCAGCAGCACCAAGACAATCTTTCCCCATCTCGGATTCCGGCCACGGAATCCGAGCCAAGACGGCCGCCCGTCGGAACCGACCCGCCAACTCATGCGCCGCCCGCCCGTAGCCAGGCATCCAGCCGAGGCACGGGGTCCGCCAGGAGGTCCCAGCGCTGGTGCTCGATGGCCGGGGAGAAGCCGGGCTCGGGCCAGGCCATGGCGTCGGCCTCGGCCTGGGGTTGAAACCAGACCACCCGGTGCCGGAAGGCCAGAGGCTTGAGCAGCGGTGCGAGCCCCTGGAGGCCGGCCCCGTTGCTGAGGAGCCACAAGCGATGCCCGCGCCCCTGGTCGCCCCAGTGACCCAGTGCCTCGCGCCAGGCGGCCGCCGTGGGGATGCAGGGGCCCCGCTCAATGAGGGTCTCCAGCAGCCGGAGGCCGTGGCTGCGGCCGCGCCGGGGGGCGATGCGCAGGGCCGGTGTGCGGCCGTCACCGGGCACCACCAGGCCCAGACGATCACCGCTGGCCTGCAGGGTGGCGAAGGCTGCACCGCAGAGCTCCAGGGCCCAGCGCAGCGGTGACACGGGGTCCCCCAGGAACATGGAGGGCGAGGGGTCCACCACCAGCCAGAGCACCAGGTCCCGGCTGCTCTCGAAGCGCTTCATGACCGGCTCCCCGGTGCGGGCGGTGAGGGGCCAGTTGATGTGGCGCGGGTCATCCCCCGGCTCGTAGGGGCGGTTCTCCACGAAGGTGAGGCCAGCCCCCTTCAGGCGGGAGGGATGGAGACCTGCGGTGCCGCCGCCCAGGCGCCCGCGCAACCGCAGCGGCAGGCGTCGCAGACGAGCGAGGAACCGGGCGGGAAGGGGCATGGCCCAAGTATGGATCAGTTGCGAAGTGCGGGCGGAGGCCCGGTGCTACCAGCGCACCCGGACCCGATAGGTCAAGGTTGCGCTGCCCTCGGCGGGCACGGTGACCTTGAACTTCGCGGTGCCGGCAGCCTCCTTGGTGTGGGGGTGACTCTCCTGGAGGACCTCCCAGTCCCCGGGCAGGGGTTCCAGCAGGCTCACGGTGACGGCCTCTTTCTTGGCGTTCTTGAGTTCCACCTGGAAGGCGGACTCGTGACCGGACCCGTACTTGCCCTGCCGTCCAAGGCTCTTGTAGTCCGTCTGCTTGCGCCGGGCCGTGACATCGAAGGCGTCGCCCAGCTTTAAGCGAATCCGCTCGTTCTTGGGCGTGTGGTCCACGCTGTCCTCGCCCACGAACTGGGCCCGACCTTCGCTGTCTCGCTTGTAGACCCGCAGGGTGCCCTTGGGCAGGGGCATGCCCAGGCGGCTTGCTTCCTTGTTGTCGAACTCAATGAACACGCCGACCTTCTGCTTGTCGCCCAGGTCGCCATAGCTGCCGGAGTAGTAGTAGTTCTGGCCCTGGAGCAGGTAGTCCTTACGCACGGGCACGCCGCTGGCGCTGAGCAGGGCCACCTGCTTGGTCTGGTTGACGGCCAGCGTGGTGGGTCGGTCCAGGGTGTAGAGGTGGTACTCGAAGAGGCTCTCCTCGGCCATCTTCGGGGCAGCAGAGGCCATCATGCTCATGACCACATCCCCCTTGGCAGCCGTGCGCTCAGGGCGCAGGCGGACCCGGTTCACATCCCCTGCAACGAGCTGCAGGGTGGCATTGGGGTAGGCGGCGCCGCTCTGGTTGGTGAGGGTCACCCAGCCACTGAGGTCCAGGGTCTTTTCATCCGGCGCCAGGTTGGCCACATAGTCCGCGCGCCAGGACAGGCCGCCCGTGAGGTAGCTCAGCTCCAGCTGCTGAGCCTTCTCGGCGCCGCTGTGCAGGCTGATGACCAGGGTGGGCCGGGCTCGGAGGTTGGCAGGCACCTTCGGGAAAATGATGCGGCCCGGGACGCTGGTCTCGATGCGGTCGGCGAACTGCAGGACCGTGCCGTTGTTGGTGGCCAGCACCGTGGCCTCCTCCCGGACCTCTTTTCCGCTGGAGCCATCGGCCGCAGGGAGGTTGCGCACCACCGTCACCCGCTCACCCACGTACTTCTCCAGCAGCTTCTGGGGGGTCAGCAGGTCGAAGTCGAAGTTCTGCTCAGCCACCCAGAAGTCCCGGGGGGCCGTGAGGTTGCGCAGGGCGGCCGTCTCGGGCCGGATCTGGGCCGAGACCTCCTGGAAGGCCAGGCGGGCCTCACCCTTGGGCAGGCGCACCTCCCGGGTGTCCTTCACCAGGGCCAGGTTGTCGTTGTAGATGGTGACTGCCAGAGCCTTCTGGTCCTTCAGCGTGGTGGGAATCTCCTGGCCTATCAGGAGCGAGGGGAGTGCCGCAAGGAGCAGGACGGGGCGCATGGGACCTCCGGTTGGATGGATGAGCAAGGGCTGGGGCTGCAGCGGTACCGCTACCTCTTCATGCCGGCTTCCGCAGCATGGGTTTCAACAGACTAGACCTTTGCCAGGGCCAACCGCGGGATTCGGTCACGCGCCTGACGATGACTGGCCTCGGACTCAGCGACTGCGTGGTCCAAAAAAGGCGGTGCCTATGCGCAGCTGATCGCTGCCGGCGCCGAGGGCCTCCTCCAGGTCATCGCTCATGCCCATGCTGAGGCGCAGCGGCTGACCGAGGTCCTGCTGGAGGCGGTCCCGCAGCTCGGCCATGCGCTCGAAGGCAGCAGGCTCCCCCGGAGGAGGCAGGGCCATGAGGCCGCGCAGGGGCAGGCGGGGGTCACCGCCCAGGGCTGCGAGCAGCTCCGGCAGGTCCGCTTCGGCGCAGCCGCCGAGCTTGGTGGCCTCATCCCAGAGGTCCACCTGGAGCCACACGGGCCGGACCAGGTCGAGCTCCTCGGCGAGGCGGCGCAGGCGATCCGCCAGCTCGGGGCGGTCCAGGCTCTGGAGCTCGGCGAAGTGCTGGAGGGCAGGCTTCGCCTTGTTGCGCTGCAGGGGGCCGAGCAGCACAAAGGTCAGCTCGGAGGCCGCCTGGGCCTTTTCGCAGCCCTCCTGGACGTAGTTCTCTCCGAAGCGCTGGAAGCCCAGCTCGGCAGCCGCCCGGATCAGCGTCAGTGGGTGGCGCTTGGAGACCGGCAGCAGCTCAATGTCCTCCGGCCGCCGTCCCGAGGCCTCGCAAGCCCGCCGGATGCGGTCCTGCAGGGCGTGGATGCGCTCCGTCAGGCTCACGGAAGGTAGAGGATCCGCTGGCAGGACTCGCAGGAGACCGGGGTCTTGGAGTCCCGGAGGTTGAACAGCAGTGGGCCCCGGAGCTTCACTCGGCAGCCGGTGCAGGCGCTGTTCTCCACGGGCACCACCACGCGCCCTTGGCGCACGGCGGCGATGCGGTGGAAGCGGGCAACCTCGGGGGCCGGGAGGCTCGCCTCCAGCTCGGCCTGGCGAGCCAGCAGAAGCTTCCGCCCCTCCACCTGGTTGGCATGCTCGTCCAGGAAGATGGCGTGCAGCTCATCGAACTGGGCCTGGGCCGAGGCCCGCTCCGCCTCGAGGGCGACCAAGGCCTCCGTCAGGGCCACGGACTGTGCTGCCGAAGCTTGAAGGGGGCGGGCGATGCTGGCCTTCATGCGTTCCTTGTCGTCCAGCTCCCGGATGGCGGCCGTGTACTGCACCTTCTGATTGGTGGTCTTTACGGCAGCCCTGGCCCGCTCCTCTTCCTTCTGGGCCACGGCCAGCTCGCGGGTGAGGTTCTGGATCTGGTTCTTGGCGGAGTCCAGCAGGCGGGTCTTTTCGGCGGTCTGTTTCTCTGCGGCACGGATCCTCTGGTCCAGGACGGCCAGGTCCGGCGGCAGCGCCGCCAGGGCCCGCTGGACGGTCCCCAGGCTGTCGAGGGTGATCTGCAGGTCGCGGAGGATTGCAAGAGGTTCCATGTGTTGAGGCTACACCCCTCCGGGGAGGAGGGGGGTCCTTTCCCGATCTAACACAAGTGGGAAGAAAATCTTCTCAACTTTACTAAGATTTCACCTCCCTTTTGAAACCGCCCCTTGACCCTGCCCCCCTGGGATGCCAGAATTGGCACTCGTTGTTGGTGAGTGCTAACAACTCGATCTGTCCCTTTTTTCCCTTTCTGAAGGAGGTCCCATGGCCATCCAGCCCCTGTCTGACCGCGTTGTGCTGAAGCGCGTCGATGCTGCCGAAACCGTCAAGGGCGGCATCATCATCCCCGATACCGCCAAGGAAAAGCCCATGGAGGCCGAGGTCGTGGCCGTGGGTGACGGCAAGATCAACGAGAACGGCACCCGGAACCCGATGTCCGTCAAGGCCGGCCAGAAGGTGCTCATCGGCAAGTACAGCGGCACCGAGGTCAAGATCGACGGCATCGACCACGTCATCGTCCGCGAAGACGAGATCCTGGCGATCGTCGGCTAAAGCTGATAGCCGATAGCTGATAGCTGATAGCCCCAACGCGAATTCCAATCCCAATCTGAACTCCGGAGAAAACACATGGCCAAGTCCATCATCTATGCCGAAGATGCCCGTCAGGCGATCCTGCGCGGCGTGAACAAGCTCGCCGACGCGGTGCAGGTCACCCTCGGCCCCAAAGGCCGCAACGTCCTCATCGAGAAGAAGTTCGGCTCCCCCCTCATGACCAAGGACGGCGTCACCGTCGCCAAGGAGATTGAGCTCAAGGACCGTCACGAGAACCTGGGCGCCCAGCTGGTGCGCGAGGTCGCCTCCAAGACGTCCGACGTCGCCGGTGACGGCACCACCACCGCCACCGTGCTGGCCCGCGCCATCTACCGTGAGGGCATCAAGGCCGTCGTGAGCGGCGCCAACACCATGGAGATCAAGAAGGGCATCGACCTCGCGGTCGAGACCGTGGTCAAGGCCATCGACGAGATCAAGAAGCCGGTTGAGGGCAACGCCATTGCCCAGGTCGGCACCATCTCCGCCAATGGCGACGAAGAGATCGGCCGCATCATTGCCGAGGCCATGGGCAAGGTCGGCAAGGACGGCGTCATCACCGTCGAGGAGGCCAAGGGCCGCGAGACCGAGCTGACTGTGGTCGAGGGCATGCAGTTTGACCGTGGCTACCTCAGCCCCTACTTCGTGACCAACCCCGACCAGATGAAGGTCGAGCTGGAGAACCCCTACATTCTCGCCTACGAGAAGAAGGTCTCCAACATGCGCGACCTCCTGCCCCTGCTCGAGCAGGTCGTCAACAGCCGCCGCCCCCTGCTGATCATCGCCGAGGACGTGGACGGCGAGGCGCTGGCCACCCTGGTGGTCAACAAGATCCGCGGCACCCTGAACGTCGCTGCCGTCAAGGCACCCGGCTTCGGTGACCGCCGCAAGGCCATGCTCGAGGACATCGCCACCCTGACCGGTGGTAAGGCCATCAGCGAGGACCTGGGCCTCAAGCTCGAGAACCTCACCCTGGCCGACCTGGGCAGCGCCAAGAAGATCGTCATCGACAAGGAGACCACCACCATCGTCGAGGGTGCCGGCAGCAGCGAGGCCATCCAGAGCCGCGTGAAGCAGATTCGTGCCCAGGTGGAGTCCTCCACCAGCGACTACGACAAGGAAAAGCTCCAGGAGCGTCTGGCCAAGCTCGTGGGTGGCGTCGCCGTCATCAAGGTGGGCGCGGCTTCCGAGACCGAGCTGAAAGAGAAGAAGGCCCGCGTGGAAGATGCCATGCATGCCACCAAGGCCGCCGTCGAGGATGGCATCGTGGCCGGCGGTGGTGTGGCGCTGCTTCGCTCCATGCTGAAGCTCGCCGAGCTCAAGGTCACTGGCGACCAGGCCACGGGCGTTGATATCGTCCGCAAGTCCCTGGAAGAGCCCCTCCGCCAGATTGCCAACAACGCTGGCGTCGAAGGCTCCGTGGTGGTCAACACCGTCCGCGAGTCCACGGGCAACCACGGCTACAACGCCGCCACCAACGTCTACGGCGACATGATGGCCTTCGGTGTGGTGGATCCCGCCAAGGTGACCAAGTCCGCGCTCCGCAATGCCGCTTCCGTGGCCTCCATGATGCTGACCACCGAAGCGATCATCACGGAGATCCCCGAGCCCAAGGCCCCCGCAGGCCCTGGCGGCCCCGGTGGCATGGGCGGCATGGAAGACATGTATTGACGAACCGTCAACCCGGGAGCTTCATATCCGGGTTGTGATCGACGCCCCGCTTCGGCGGGGCGTCTTTTTTTGAGCCCTTTTCGGGGTTCTCAAAGCCTGTGCCCGCCTGATTTGCCCCCGCCGAATGCCCGACGATACTGGGGCTTCAGAATATTCTGGACAACAATTACCTAAATGCTACCTAGGGGTTGACTATGCTCTGAACCCGGCGCATGCTTCCTCCCGAACCCCTCCCCGGGAATTCTTCTCGGGTCGAATTGACAGGCAGGAGAACCCATGGGCATGGGCCTTCTCTTTGACGCCACGCGCTGCATCGGTTGCGGCGCTTGCAGCTCCGCGTGCAAGGAGCAGAACAAGCTCCCTGGACCGGTGGAGGAGGTCCTGACGGCGTATACCTGGACCACCCTCCAGACCCGTGAGGGACTCAACATGCGCCGCATGTGCATGCACTGCGAGGTGCCGACCTGCGCTTCCGTCTGCCCTGTGGCCGCCCTGGTGAAGACGCCCGAGGGGCCCGTGGTTTATGACGGACAGCGTTGCATGGGCTGCCGCTACTGCATGATGGCCTGCCCCTTCGATGTGCCCAAGTACCAGTGGGACCGCCCGGTGCCGGTGATCGGGAAGTGCGTCCTCTGTGCGAGCCGCATCAAGGAGGGCAAGCCCACCGCTTGCGCCGAGGCCTGCCCGGCGGAAGCCACGATCTTCGGGAAGCGGGAAGACCTGGTCTGGGAGGCCCGCACCCGCCTCCGCCAGAAGCCCGGCGCCTACGTCGATCACATCTATGGCCTCAGCGAGGCCGGCGGCACCTCGGTGATGATGATCGCCAACGCTCCCTTCGATAAGCTTGGCCTCAAGACCAACCTGCCCGCAGAGCCCCCGGCCATGCGCACCTGGCAGGTGCTGTCCAACATCCCCGACTTCGTTGCGGTCTGGGGCGTCCTGCTCTATGGGGTGCACTGGATCACCGCCCGCCGCGAGACCGTCGCCCACACCGAAGCGCAGGATTCCAACAAGGAGGACCGGTCATGAGCAACGCCGCCTCCATCGCCTCCCGCCGCTTCCGTCCGGGCTTCTGGTCCGGCATCGCCGCCCTCCTGATCATCGGCTTCTTGATCGTCACCACCATCCGCTTCACCAAGGGCCTGGGGGCCGTCACCCACCTGAGTGACCAGTTCCCCTGGGGCATCTGGATCGGCTTCGACCTGCTCTGTGGCGTGGGCCTGGCCGCAGGGGCCTTCACCCTCACCGCCGTGGTCCACCTCTTCAACCTCAAGAAGTTCGAGCCCATCGTGCGGCCCACCGTCCTCACGGGCTTCCTGGGCTACGCCTTCGTCATCGTGGCTCTGCTCCTGGACCTCGGTCAGCCCTGGCGCATCTGGCACGCCATCGTCTACTGGAATCCCCACTCCGTCATGTTCGAAGTGGCCTGGTGCGTCATGCTCTACACCACCGTCCTGGCGTTGGAGTTCAGCCCCGTGGTGTTC
>CAITBU010000114.1 GCA_903890595.1 uncultured Holophagaceae bacterium
ACGGTCTTTCGGGCCCTGGCCCGGACCGGGCGGGCAGAGGTCCCCGCGGCCGCCTGGGAGGACTGGGACGGGGCCCGCTTCCGCAGTCTGGGCCTGGCACCTACCCTGCATGGCACGGCCCTGAGCAACGCCTACCCGGCCTGCCCCACCCGGGACGGGGACCACTTCCATGCTCCCTCCGACCGGGACCTGCGGGCGCCAGAGAACCAGGCCCGCCTCCTGGCAGAGCTGACCCGGGCCTCGGCTGGGCGGACCTCACCGCTGCGGGTCATCGCCTTTGGCAAGCGGGCGGCCTGGATCCTGGCCCGTCTGCCCGAGGGCCCGCCCCTCGACCTGCACTGCCTGCCCCACCCCAGCGCCCAGGGCCTCCTGCAGGCTGCTCCGGGCAAGGGCAAGGGTCTCCACCTGGCCGACCTCCGGGACGCCTGGGAGGCCTCACTCCAGACCCTCCTCCAGGGCTGAAGGCGGGAACCGCGCCCGCAGCACCCCTTGTCCAAGCAGGGCGCCTGGGGCAAAGTCCAAGCAACACCCACTCATCTCCCAGCCGTTGCCCGAAAGGCGAGCCCATGAAACTGCCCGCAAAACTCCTCATTGGCTTCCTGCTGGGCGTGGCCTTGGGTCTGGCTGCCCACTACGGCCTCCCCCTCCAGGCCCATCCCTCCATGCGGTGGGTCACGGACGCCATGACCCTGGTGGGCTCCCTCTGGCTCCGGATCATCTTCATGGTGGTGGTCCCCCTCATCGGAGCTGGTCTGGTGGTAGGCGTCTTTGAGCTGAGCAAGGGCCGGAACCTGGGGAAGGTAGCCATAAGTTCAATCTCCTACACACTCCTCTTCAGCTTCCTGGCCGTGCTCATCGCCGTGGGCCTCACGTCCCTGCTGAAGCCCGGGGCCGGCCTCTCCTTTGACCGGGCCGCCCTGGCCCAGAACCAGTCGGTCATCGCCATCCAGAAAACCGTGGCGGCCACCCAGGCCAAGCCCTGGTACCTGTTCATCGTCGACCTGCTGCCCCAGAACCCGCTGGATGCCGCGGTCCGGGCCTTCCAGGGCGAGATCGTCTCCTTCATGTTCTTCTGCCTCTTCTTCGGCTACGCCCTGAGCCTGGTGGCCGGCAGCGAAGAGAATCCTCTTGTCCGGGGCCTGGAAACCCTCTTCGAGGCCTCGCTGCAGGTCATCGAGATCGGCATGAAGCTGGCGCCCTTGGCCATCTTCTGCATCATCTTCAAGACCGTCTATGCCCTGGGTGCCGGCTTCCTGGGGAACGTCGCCTACTTCGCCAGCACGGTGGTGCTGGGCCTCCTCATCCAGCAGTTCGTGGTGTACGGCGCCGCCCTGGCGATCATCGGCCGGACCAATCCCTGGGCCTTCTTCCGCCAGTGCCGGGGGGTCTACCTCTACGCCTTTTCCACCGCCTCCTCCAACGCCACCCTGCCGCTGGCCCTGGAGACAGCAGAGAACACCCTCCTGCTGCCGCCCAGGATCTCCCGCTTCGTGCTGACGGTAGGCGCCTCCGCCAACCAGAACGGCACGGCCCTGTTCGAAGGGGTCACGGTGCTCTTCCTGGCCCAGGTGTATGGCATCCACCTCTCGTTCGCCAGCCAGGTCATGGTCGTGCTGCTGTCGGTGCTGGCGGGCATCGGCACCGCCGGCGTCCCCGGAGGCTCCCTGCCGCTCATCGTGGTGCTCCTGGTGCAGGTCGGGATCCCAGCCGAAGGCATCGGCCTCATCCTCGGCGTGGACCGCTTCCTGGACATGTGCCGGACCACCCTGAACGTCTCTGGGGATCTGGTCATCGCCAAGCTGGTCAGCATCGGTCATAGCGATCCCACCACCGACCCAGCCTGAGGGAGCGCCCCCTAGCTGACCCCCTGGCCCTCTGCCGCCGGAGGATTGTCCCGAATTTTTCCTCTGGAGAGGCCCTCATCCTGGACTAATCTGGTGGGCCTGCCCTGAGGGTATCTTTCACAGCCTGGAGGTTTCATGTCCCAATTCCGTCGTCTGCTGCTGCCCCTGTGTGGGGCCTTGACCTTCACGCTGGTGGCTGGGGATCCCCCCAAGGTCTCGCCGCGTGTCGCCAAGGCCACCGCCAAGGCCAAGGCCGTTGCTGCCGCCCCTGCCCCCGCCGCCCCGGTCAAGGGCGCCACGGTGGAGGGCATCACGGAGTACCGGCTGGCCAACGGCCTGCGGGTCCTGCTCTTCCCGGACGCCAGCAAGCCCACCATCACCACCAACATCACCTACCTGGTGGGGAGCCGCCACGAGCACTACGGCGAGACCGGCATGGCGCACCTGCTGGAGCACATGGTCTTCAAGGGCACCCCGAAGCACCCCAATGTCCCGCAGCTGCTCAATGAGCTGGGCGGCGACTTCAACGGCACCACCTCCGTGGATCGGACGAACTACTACATCTCCTTCCCCGCCACGGAGGAGAATCTGGCCAAGGCCCTGGACCTCGAGGCCGACCGCATGGTGAACAGCAGCTTCACCGCCAAGACCCTCTGGGGGGACGACGGCAAGAGCGGCGAGATGACCGTGGTGCGCAACGAGTTCGAGCAGGGCGAGAACAGCCCCTTCCGGGTCACCCTCCAGCGCCTGGAGTCCGTGGCCTACGACTGGCACAACTACGGCAAGTCCACCATCGGCGCCCGGTCGGACATCGAGAAGGTGAACGTGGACCACCTCCGGGCCTTCTACGCCCGTTTCTACCAGCCGGACAACGCCATCCTTGTGGTGGCCGGCAAGTTTGACGAGGCCAAGACCCTGACGCGCATCAACCAGACCTTCGGTATTCTGCCCAAGCCCACCCGGGTCCTCGAGCCCACCTACACCCTGGAGCCCACCCAGGACGGTGAGCGCAGCGTGACCATCCGTCGCGTGGGCGGCACCCCCCTGCTCATGACGGCCCACCACATCGCCCCGGGCTTCCATGCCTCCCGGAGCTACCTGGACCTGGCGGGTTCCATCCTGGCGGATGCCCCCAGCGGCCGCCTTTACAAGGCCCTGGTGGAGACCAAGCTGGCCGCCCAAGTCTTCACCTACAGCCCGGGCACCCTGGAGCCCGGGCTCATGCTCTTCGGCGTCATGCTACCCAAGGATGGCGATGCCGACAAAGCTCGCCAGGTCCTGTTGAAGGAGCTGGAGAACCTCAAGGCCCAGCCCTTCACGGCCGCCGAGCTGGACCGGGCCAAGGCCAAGGTCCGCAAGGCTGTCGATCAGACCTTCTCCGACACCAAGAGCCTGGCCGTGGCCCTGAGCGAGAGCATGGCCGCCGGCGACTGGCGCCATCTGTTCCTAGACCGGGACTGGTCCCTGGCCGCCAAGGTCGAGCAGGTCCAGGCCGCCGCCGAAGCAGTGCTGAAGCCCAGCAACCGCACCCTGGCCGAGTACATTCCCACCGAGAAGCCGGACCGCACCGAGATTCCCGCCGCCGCCGATGTCGCGGCCCTGGTGAAGGACTACAAGGGTAAAGAGGTCATCGCCCAGGGCGAGGCCTTCGACGCCAGCCCCGCCAGCGTCGACGCCCGCACCCTGCGCTTCACAGCCCCCAACGGGCTGAAGGGCGCCCTGCTGGCGAAGAAGACCAAGGGGGCCATGGCCGCCGTGCAGCTCACCCTGCGCTTCGGCAAAGAAGCCGACCTGATGAACACCAAGGCCGTCCCCGGCATGGTGGGTTCCATGCTCATGCGCGGCACCACCAAGCACACCCGCCAGGAGCTGTCGGATACCTTCGACAAGCTGCGGGCCCAGGTCTCCGTCAACGGCGGCCCAGCCTCTGCCACGGCCAGCCTTCTGGTGCCCAGGGAGAACCTGGCCGCCACCCTGCGCTTGGTGGCAGAAGTCCTACGCGAGCCGGCCTTCCCGCTCCCCGAGCTGGAGACCCTGGTCAAGCAGCAGGTCACAGGCATTGAGTCCCAGCGTACCGAGCCTCAGTCCAAGACCATGGAGTTCATGGGCCCCGCCTTCGATCCCTATCCGGCGGGTCACCCCATGGCCTTCCGCGGCTCCGATGCCCGCCTGGAGGAGCTCAAAGCCCTCAAGCTCGATGAGCTGAAGGCCTTCCACAAGGCCTACTACGGGGCCAGCCACGCCGAGTTCGCCGCCGTCGGTGACTTCGACGCCGCGGAAGTCCAGAAGCTGGTGGGCGAGCTCTTTGGCGGCTGGTCCAACCCCAGCGCCTACACCCGAATTCCCGGGCGCCTGAAGGTTCCGGCCGGCCAGCGCAAGGCCATCGAGACCCCCGACAAGAAGGGGGCCTTCTTCCTGGTGCAGACGCGCTGGGCCATGAAGGACACCGACCCCGACTACCCCGCCTTCCTCATGGCCAACCAGATCCTCGGGGGCGGCGCCCTCAAGAGCCGCCTGGCCGACCGTCTGCGGCAGAAGGAGGGCTTCAGCTACGGAGCCGGCTCCATGATGAATGTCGGCAGCCAGGACCCCATCGCCATCTGGCAGGCCTATGCTCTGCTTGCCCCGGAGAACGCCACCAAGCTGGAGGCCGCCTTTGACGACGAGATCCAG
>CAITBU010000115.1 GCA_903890595.1 uncultured Holophagaceae bacterium
AGGTCATGGCCCGCCCAGGGATGGACCGCCAGGGCACAGTCCCACCTCGCTGCGATCTCCCTTGAGCACTGGGGGTCGACCAGGCGATCGCCGGCTCCCAGGAGCAGCAGGGTCGGGACAGGGGCCTTCAGAGGGGCCTTATAGCGTGCGGAGGCAAGGAGCTGCCGGGCGGTGTTCCCAGGGCTTACGGGGCTTGCTGAGCGGATGGCGCACCATGCCTCCACGACCTGAGGGGCATGCTCCCTGGGCAGGTTGCTGGTGAGGCTAAAGATCACCCCCTCGCGGCTGTGGTCTGACAGGGTCAGCAGTCCCTTGATCAGCCTGAGCAGGGCCCCAGGGCGCAGTCGCTGGTGGAGGGGGCTGAAGGAGCCGAAGCTGGTGTTGATCAGTACGCAGGAGCTGACTTCCTGGGGATGGGCGGTGGCCCAGGCCGCTGCGACCATCCCCCCCATGGACATGGCCAGCAGGTGGTAGGGCGGGGGGACCCCTTGTCTGGCCAGCTCAGTGCGGCAGTGCTCGGCCATGGCTGGAATGGTCAGGGGGCTTAGGGCGTTGTTCACGGCCCCATTGCCGGGCAGGTCCAGAGGCAGGACCTGCGCCTCCGGCAGCTCCCGCGCCAGCAGCTCCGGGAAGTTCCCCCAGTGCCTCGACTCTCGAACCAGCCCGCGTAACAGGACCCAGGTGCTCACAAGGCCTCTCCCGCCGCCTGGTCCGGATACCAGTGCGCCATGGCTTGCAGGCGATGGGGCGGGCGCTCTGGCCCATGGGGCAGCCAGCGCTCGTGGCTGATTGCGGCCCGGACGAAGAACTCCAGCAAGGGGAGGTGCCGACGCAGGACGCGCTGCTGCCGATGCTCGATCAAGGGGTTGAACATCCCGAGCAGCGAAAAGAACTGGCGGGGGTTCTTCTTCACCCAGGTCCAGGAACCCATCTCCAGGGTCATGGGCATAAACACATGGTCGGTCTGCGCAACGGAGCTCAGGTACAGGTGATCCCACAGGTCGCCGTGGGCCAGGTACTGCCGGCTCTGGGGCTCGAAGATGTACCGGTAGTTGCAGAGTGTCTCCTGGAGGAGCTCCTTGAGGGCGTGCATCTCAGCCAGGTGCTCAATGGGGATGCGCGTGTGGGCGTAGGGGAACCAGATCCTGTCCTTCACCCCAAACCCCGAGTGGCAGTCCACGGTAAGTGAAAAGCGACGGGGCAGGAGCTCGGTCTCAAAGATTTCGCTGACCGCCTGGTTCTCCCGTTCCATGGGTTGGCCCGCGGCGCCCCGGAACCAAGGCAGCTGGGGGCCATGGCGCTGACCTCCGATCAGCCAGGGCACCTTCTCCAGCGATTCCACCGGGGCATTGCGCATCAGGTCGACGCCATTGGGATTGGCCCTGGTTCCGAGCTGGATCCCCCCCGGATTCACCAGGGGCATGAAGACCAGCCGCACCGATTCGAGCTGCTTGTGCAGCGTGGTGTCCCACTTCAGGCGCGAGGTGAGGTTGCGGAGGTAGGCCAGGACCACCTCGGCGCCAATGCGCTCAAGCCCGTGAAACCCGCCAAAAAAGCCAACCGCAGGTAAGGATGGATCCGGGTTACCCATGAACACGGCCTGGATGGGCATGCGCTGGCCCAGGCACTGAACCTCGCAGAGCGTGCGTGACTGGAGATCGGCACCACCGGTGGCGATGATCTGGGCGAGCTCGTCAAGGTAGGGTTGTTGCTGCATCAGAGTGATTATGGAGTGAGACCTGAACCTGGGTTGCCCGAAGATGCGCTGAGCCACTTATTACAGCGTTGTCACAGCCAGGGCATGATGGGGGTGCGTCCGAATCCTATCTTCCGGAGTGTCAGTTGCCCGCCGCCCAAGGCGTCCTGCCGCAAGCATCCGTTGGAGGACAGTGCCATGCGAACCTTTTCCACCCGTTCTGCACTGATTTCCTCGGTGGCGATCAGTGGTGCATTGGTTTGGGGAATGGCTGAGCTGCTGGCCCTGCAGTGGGCGCGACTCACAGGGCGGTTCCGCATGCTGAACACGTTTAGGGCGGGCTGACTGCCTTCCAGTCAAGGATGGGCCTGACGGAAGCTGGGGTCTTTGCTCCAAGTCCAGCAGGCCTGTGCTGCTGGTTGGGGGTCCGTTATCAACCTAGGCTCACCGAATTCGATGCGTGCGGTGATCGGCCCGGATCGAAGCAGTCGGTAGAGATGGGGGAGCAAGGCGTCCTTGCCAAGAAAAGCAGCCTGGGTCAGTGGTTCGTAGGTCAGGCGAAAGGGTTGCAGAGGGATCTTTCCGGCTTTGGCAATGCGGAATGCACCCGAGCGCCACGGGCGGTCCTCATAGACGGTGGTGGTTCCCGAAGGAAAGATCCCCAGGCTCATGCCACGGTTCTGGAGGCAGTCGAGGATGGCCCGGGAGGCCTCCCGCCGGGACCCATCGGAGTCACGTTTGACGAAGACCATGCCGGCCAACTTCCCAGCGGAGCCCAGAACCGGCCACTTGGAAATCTCTGCCTTGCCTAGAAAGACGACCGGCACTTGGGTCATGAGCAGGGGGACGTCCAGGTAGCTCAGGTGGTTGCCTACAAATAAGGTGGGCCCATCCAGGGGTGCGATCGCACCGATGCGCTCGGCCTTAATGTTAAGCAGGGGCAGGGCTTGGCTCGCCCAGGCAGTGATGAAACCCTGGAGGTCTTCCCGGGAAAGTTCGCCGCCCAGGCTGTGGGCGTGCCGTGCCGCCATCCGGTGATAGCGAACAATGGACGCAAAGACCTGATACATGCCCATCAACCCATGGACCGCCGAGCCCGACTCCGCGCTGGCGGAGTGGGTTTCAACCTCAAGACGCTCATCTGTGACCGTGGATTGATGCGTCAATCCGCTGGCCCACCCAGACGGTAGCCAACGCCTACCACGGTCTCGATGCACTCAGCAGCATCGTCCCCGAGCTTGGCCCGCACCCGGCGCACGTGAGCGTCGATGGTGCGGCTCTCGCCCAGATACTCCAGGCCCCAGACCTGCTGGAGGATCTTGTCCCGGGTGAGCACCCGTCGGGGGTTGGCCAGGAAGTAGGCTAATAGCTCGAACTCGCGCCGGGTCATTTCGACCAACTCGCCATCCACCCGCACCGTGTGCATGTCCGCATCTAGGACAATGGCACCGAAGGTGAGACGGGCTTGGCTGGGCTTGCCATCGGCAGGGGAGGCACTGCGCCGGAGGATGGCCCGGAGCCGAGCGGACAGCTCTCGGGCGCTGAAGGGCTTGGAGATGTAGTCATCGGCCCCCAGCTCCAGGCCGAGGATGCGGTCGATCTCTTCGCTGCGGGCGGTGACCAGGAGGACGGGAAGGGTGCGGTGGCCAGCATGGGCGCGGATGGCGCGCAGCACGTCCAGGCCGTCCATGTCCGGCAGGCTCAGGTCCAGGAGGGCCGCGTCGAGCTTGGGCCCCGGTGCATCCAGAGAGCGCAGGGCCTCTCGGCCTGTCCCCACGGGAACAGGGGTGAAGCCCTCCCGGCGCAGGTGCTGTTCAAGGCCCTGGCGGATCTCGATGTCGTCTTCCAGGAGGAGGATGCGCGGCATGGTTCCCTTGGCGCTCATTCTACAGGGTTCTCCTTCAGGTAGGTGTGCTTGGCACTCTGGCCTTCGAGGATGAACAGCACCTCCTCGGCGATGTTGGTGGCCTGGTCGGCGATGCGCTCCCAGTTCTTGATCACCAGGATCAGGTGGCTGGCCCGCTCGATGCACAGGGGGTCCGCCAGCATGATCCGGAGCAGGTCCCGATAGATCTGGCTGTAGAGGGCATCCACCGAGTCGTCGGCCTGGATCACCGTGCGGGCCAGTCCGGCGTCACTGCCGATGAACGAGTCCACGGCCTGCCGGACCATGGTGCGGGTCTCCTGCCCCAGGCGCTCCAGCAGGTTCGGGGCCAGGACGGGCGGGTGGACGTAGGTGGCGCGGCGGGCGATGTTGCAGCAGTGGTCGCCGATGCGCTCCAGCTCCGGGACGATCTTGATGCTGGAGGCAACCAGGCGGAGATCCCCAGCCGCTGGGGCCCTTAGGGCCAGGATGTCGATGCAGAGGCGGTCCAGGCGGAGCTCCCACTCATCCAGACCGCGGTCCAGGGCCAACACTTGGTCCACCTTGGTGGCCGAGCGCTCGGCTACGGCCTGGATGGTGAGGTCGATCATCTGCTCGGCGATCCCAGCCATGGCCAGGATCCCGTCCCTGAGTTCCTTCAGTTCCTGGTCAAAGTGACGCATCAGCCGAACCTCCCCGTGATGTAGTCCTCGGTCATCCGGTGACCGGGGTTGGTGAATAGGCGCTCGGTGAGGCCCGTTTCGATGAGCTTGCCCATCCAGAAGAAGGCCGTGTGATCGCTCACCCGGGCCGCCTGCTGCATGTTGTGGGTGACGATGACGATGGTGAACTCCTGCTTGAGCTCGGTGATCAGCTCCTCGACCCGGGCGGTGGCGATGGGATCCAGCGCCGAGCAGGGCTCGTCCATGAGGATGATCTCGGGTCGCACAGCCAGGGCACGGGCAATACAGAGGCGCTGCTGCTGGCCGCCGGAGAGGCCCTGGGCGGAGTCCTTGAGGCGGTCCTTGACCTCCTCCCAGAGGCCAGCACCATGGAGGCTCCGCTGCACGGCTTCTTCGAGGACCGTCTTGTCCTTCTCGCCCTGGATACGCAACCCGTAGGCCACGTTCTCGAAGATGGTCTTGGGGAAGGGGTTGGACTTCTGGAAGACCATGCCGGCCCGTTTGCGCAAGGAGATGACATCCGTCTCCGGGGCGTAGAGGTCCGTGTCCCCCAGGAGGACGCGGCC
>CAITBU010000116.1 GCA_903890595.1 uncultured Holophagaceae bacterium
ACGTCCACCTCGCCCTCGGCGTAGACCCCCGGCATCTCCGCCAGCTCCCCGCCAATGAGGGCCGCACCGGCGTCTTTGCAGGCCGTGGCCATGCCCTTGACGATCTGCTCGATGACCTCGGGCTCCAGGCGCTGGGCAGCGATGTAGTCCAGGAAGAAGAGGGGCCTCGCCCCCTGCACCAGGATGTCGTTGATGCAGTGGTTCACCAGGTCCTGGCCCACCGTGTCCCAGATGCCTGCCTTGCGGGCCACCTTAATCTTGGTGCCGACGCCATCCATGCTGCTCACGAGAATGGGCTTGGCCTCAGGAAAGCGGGCGTCGAAGAGGCCGCCAAAGAGGCCAATGTCGCTGCGGACTCCGGGGGTCTTGGTGCCCTTCACGTGGGGCTTGATGCGCCGGAGGGCCTCGTCCTGGCGGTTGATGTCCACCCCGCTGGAGGCGTAACTGACCTTTTCCTCGCCCATGGCCACTCCCTAATCCGCCATGATCCCACGGGCCCCCCACCGGACCGATAGTCAAACATCCCGCCGAAAATGGCCTATCTTTGGAAGTGCCATGGACCTCCTCCGGATTGATGCCCTCAGCTCTGCCCTCCGCCCCACGGTGGATCCTCTGCCGGCCCTCCCCTCTGTCCCAGCGACGTCCGTGGACCCCAGTGGCACGGCGGCCTCGGGACTGGCCCAGGCCCCGGCGGGAGCGGCCTTCCAGCAGGTTCTGCAGACAGCGGTGCAGCCAGAGGCGGTGGCCAGCCTGGACGTCGCCCTCGAGAATGCCTTGCGCTTCGGAGCCGGGGTCGGGACCCAGGCCGCCCTTGCCCTCCAGCCCACGGGGATGGACTTGGAGCTAATCCGGGACGCGACGGCCGTGCTGCGGGCCCGAGGCCTCCCCCCCCAGGGCGGGGAGAGCAACGCCTTCCTGCCCAACCAGCCCCCCTTCCGCGGGTTGCCCAGCGGCTATGCCGCCCCGCCCGTAGCGGCTGCCAGCAGCCCGCTGGACCTGCTGGCCTGAGGGGCTAGCCCAGGAGCGTCCAGAGCAGGGCCACCGCCAGCAGGAGGCCACCGGCGTACACCAGCACCCGGTCGCCCGAGGGCCTGGAGATCTGTTTGAGGAGGGCGGAATCGTCCGGGGGCATGGGGGCTCCTTCTCAGTAGACCAATCCCTCGGCCCGCCGGTTGAATGTCCACCTTTTGTGGCCATCAAGCCCAGGACTTGGACGGCCGATAGAGAAAGGAGCCCACGGAGGTGCCCATGAACATCAGCGGTCTAAGTGCCTACACCTACCAGGCGACCCTCCAGCAGACCGGGAGTACCGGTCAGGCCCTCAACCAGGCCCTGGCGGCCAGCCAGTCCGAGGCAGACATGGTGGGGTCCCTCTTGGGCAGCACCGGTACCCAGGATCCCCTGGTCGGGGCCTTCGCCACTCCTGAGCTGGCCTCCCTGACCTACACCTTCTCGGCCGCCGGAGGCAACAGCTCCGACCCGCTCCAGTCCCTGCTCTCCGGAGCTGGCAGCAGCCTG
>CAITBU010000117.1 GCA_903890595.1 uncultured Holophagaceae bacterium
AAGTGACTCCGATGCACCCCCGGTCGGTAGATGGCCTGGATGGGGATGTGCGCCCAGTGCAGCTTCCAGTCGGCGGCCTTCATGGCGATCTCCATCTCGATGGCGAAGCCCTGAGAACGCAGGTCCAGCCGGTCGAGGACCCGCTTGCGGATCATCCGGAACCCGCTCTGGCTGTCCTCCCACTCCACGCCGGCGATGCGGCCCAGGGTCCAGCTGCCCAGGGCATTGGTGCGCCAGCGCCGCGGGGGTATGCGGGCCCGGTCCAGACGCCGGGAGCCGATGAGGAAGTCTGCCTCTGGATGGACCGCGAGGTGGTCCAGGAAGCCCTGCAGGTCTGCCGGGTCGTGCTGCCCGTCCGCGTCCAGGAACAGGTAGTAGTCGAAGGCGTCACCCTGCAGGTGGGCGAGGCCGGCCCGCAGGGCTTGGCCCTTGCCACCGCCCAGGCCGGGCTCCAGCCGCAGCACCTCGGCACCTGCCGCCGCCGCCACCTCCCCCGTGCCATCGCCGGAGCCGTCATCCACCACCAGCACCCGCTGAAGCCCAAAGGGCCGCAGGCCCTCAAGGACCGGAGTGATGTGGTCCGCCTCGTCGTGAGCGGCTAGGATTGCGGCGATCTTCACGGGCGGCCGACCCGCTTGGCGGCAACGGCGGGATAGGGCAAGCCGTAGGAGGACCGGAACGCCGTCCGCTGGGCGGCACCGGCCCGGGGGTCCGCCACCAGACGGTGGGTCCGCTCTGGGCTTTCCGCCACCTGGACCTCGGTCTCGAAGACCCGGCCTCGCTCGGCCGCCAGCACCCGGACCGTGCCACCGGGGCCCGGCCCCGCCAGGGCCCGCTGGACCTCGGCGGCACTCTCGGTGCGCCAGCCATCCACGGCGAGGATCTCCATACCGAAGCTGAGGCCCGCCACCGCCGCCGGACTACCCGGCAGGACGTTGGCCACGGTGGGGGCATCGCCGGAGCAAACCAGGCCGGTCCAGGCCCGGGCCCGCCGCAGGGCATCCGGCCCGGTGCGCTCGTCCTGGGAGAGGCCATCCCACGGGGCACGGGCTTCCACCTCCAGCCCGAAGGCCCGGTGCAAAAGATCAGGATCGAGCTCGGCACAACCGGAGATCCAGGCCTCCCAGAAGGGGGTGGCAGGCTGACCCGACAGCTCCTCGAAGCCCTGGCGCACCTGGGCGTCAGAGAGGCCGGACTCGCCGTGGCGCCGCCACAGCAAGGCGAACAGCTCGGCCAGGCCACTACGGCCCTTGCTGCCTTCCCGCAGGGCAGCGTCCATGAGCCAGCCCACCAGCTCCCCCTTGTCGTAGTAGCTGACGCTGCTGTTGGGGCTGAACTCGTGGGGCTTGTAGAGGCGGATCCAGGCGTCCCAGCTGGACTCCTCGAGGCTCTGCTCCAGGCGACCTGGACGCTGGGTCTGCTCACTCCAGCAGCGGGCCAGCTCGCGGGAGGTGTGGCTCCAGGGCACCACGCCGGCCCGCAGGACGATGGCGTGCTCCATGTAGGACGTGAGGCCCTCGTGGAACCAGAGCATCTTCGTGGGGTTCTCCCGGCTGTAGTCGAAGGGGCCCAGCACGGGGTCGTGGAGGCGCTTGACGTTCCAGGCGTGGAAGAACTCGTGGGCCACCAGCTGGTAGAGCGCGAAGTAGCCCTCGGGCCGCTCGAAGGCGTGGCTATCCGAGATCAGGCTGGTGCAGTCCCGGTGCTCCAGGCCCCCTCGCAGCTTCGGCGCAAAGGTGAACAGGAACAGGTAGCGCTGGAAGGGAAAGCCCCCAAAGATGGCCCCGGCAGCCTCCACGATGCGGCGGGTGGCTTCCACGATGCGGCCTTCATCCCCGTTGTGCTCGCCGGTGAAGGCCAGCTCGAAGTCCGTACCCCCAGAGGTGAAGCTGCGGGTGCGGAAGGTACCCAGCTCGAAGGGCGAGTCCACCAGAGTGTCGAAGTCTGCCGCCAGCCAGGTGCCTACCTTTTCCGGCAGGGCCGAGGCCACCTTCCACGTCGGGGGCCAGCCCTCGAAGCGCACCTCCACGGGCCGATCGAGCTGACCCTCCAGGTACATGAAAGTCGCCGCCGGGATGATCTGGGCATGGCGCGTGTCCAGGTCGTTGGTGCGGACCGTCAGGTCGTGACCATAGACCCGGTAGCGCACGGTGAGAGGCTTGGTGGACCCCGGCAGGGCCCAACGTTGCTTGTCGAGCTTCTCCAGCGGGCGCTCCCGGCGGGCCTCCTGGACCCGCACCCGATCCACGAAGCGGGCGTAGTCCCGCACCAGGTAGGAGCCGGGCGTCCAGGCGGGCAGGGCCAGCACAGCGCCTGCGGCGAGGGCCTCGGCGGGCAGGGTCAGCTCCACCTCAAACAGGTGCTGGGCCAGGTCCAGCGGCCGCAGCACGGCTCGAACGGGGGCGGGCCCGCGCATGGGGCTCAGGCCTGCATGCCGCGCAGCCAGCGCTGGGTGACCCACCGGACCTCGTCCGGGGTGATCTGGTACTGGGGGTCGCGCAGCTTCTCCTCCACCAGCGAGCCCGCCAGGGAGGTAAACAGGAGGACCTCCTTGCGGGCGGCCTCCAGGGGCACCCCGAAGACGTGGTGGATGAAGAGGCCGAGGGGGCTCAGACCCCGCTCCACCAAGGGCATGAGGTCCCGAAAGTTGGAGTCCGGCGAGGGGACGGCGATGGAACGCAGGATGAAGCCCGTGAACTCCTGGCTCTCCAGGAGCATGCCGAGATAGGCTCCGGCCAGCTTCAGCGAGGCGGCCTCGGCTTCCGCCTGGTCCTTGATTGGGGCCGCCAGAAAGGGCTCCACCATGGCGTGGATGCGCACGGCCATGGCGGTGAGGGAGACCAGGCAGAGCTGCCGGAACAGGCCTTCCTTGCTGCCGAAGTGGTAGTAGAGGGTGGGCTTCGAGACCCCGGCCTCCTCGGCCACTTCCTTCACCTGCACGCCGTCGTAGCCCTTGGCAGCGAAGTGGCTGAGGGCCGCCAGCAGCAGGCGCGCCTTGAGGTCGCCCCCCTGCCCCAGCCGCTCCAAGCCCGCGCGGAAGCTGCCATTGGTGCCCACACCCAGGGCCTCGGGGCCGAATACCGGCACCATCTCGCGAAGACCGTGGTCTTGGACAGTGGACATAGGTGGCCTCAGGTTTATACCAGGATGCCATGAACCCCGGCCCCCCGGGAATCCGGGTCCAGCGGGCTCACGGGAAAGGCTCAGTCCAGGGCTCGGCCCAGGTCCATGAAGATCTGGCGCCAGGGGTCCGGCAGGGCCTGGGCGTCCCGGGCGATGGTGGCGCCGTCCCCCCGGGCGAAGGGACCCGTGCGTCCAGCGGCCCCGAGCTCCGCGAGGTTGCGGAGGGTGGCCTCAGCCAGTGGCAGCAGGCCCCGCCCGGGCAGAGCCACACCCCGGGCCCGCAGCAGGGCCTCGGCCCCCAGCCACAGGGTGGCGGCGTGTCCACAGGCCAGCACGGCAGCCGCATGGTAGAGGGGCTTGGCCTCCGGGGCCAGCTCGAAGGGCAGAAAGCCGAGGCTGGTAAAGGCCGTGCGCAGGGCCTCGGGGACGGGACCAGTGAGCGCCAATGGCGTCCCCGTCCAGTCCCGGGCGTGGCCGTCGAAGCTGGTGAGGGGATGGGCGCAGGGCACCTTGGGCAGGTGGAGGCTGCCGGACATGTGGATGCAACGCCCCGGGAAATCCACGGCGTGGGCCGGCACGGCATCGTCTGGCACCGCCAGCAACACCAGGCCGTCGGGCTTGGCACTGCTCTCCACCAGCGCCACCCGGTCCCCCCAGGCCTCCGCCAGCGCTCGTCCAGCGCGTCCTCGTCCAAGAATGGTGAATTCAGCAGTCATTAGTGGAGGCTATCAGCTATCGGCTGTCGGCTGTCAGCTATCGGCTGTCGGCTATCAGGTGACTGGCTTGGGGTGGCTGCAACAACCCGCCGCTACCCGCATTGGCTGACAGCTGATAGCTGATAGCTGAAAGCCAACCTAAACTAACCCATGCCCCCTTCCCCTTCTGCCCCCTGGGCCCTGCCGCCGGAGCTGCCGTGGCCGCAGTTCCTGCGCTTGCTGCGGCGGCCGGAGCCGCCGCCGGGGTGGCTGGCGGCAGCGGCGGACCTGCCGGAGCTGCAGAAGCGGCCCCTGCTGCTGCGCTGGATCGCCCAGCACCCCAAGGCCCCCGCGCACCTGCGGGCCCAGCTTCTGCCCCGCCTGCCCTGGCGCAGCCTGGCGGCGGTGGCAGCGGACGCAGGGGCCCATCCCCAGGCCCGCCAGCAGGCCACGGAGAAGCTCCAGCATCTCTGGGCCGGCCTCACCGCAGGGGAGCGGCGCAGCCTCGCCCCCCAGGCACCCCGGCCCCTCTGGCCCCTGATCTGGCGCACCCCCTCCCCGGCCGTACTGGAGGCCTTTCTGCGGCATCCAAGGCTGGGCCTGGAAGGCCTCCTGGCCCTGCTGCAGCCCCCCCTGCGCCCACCTCAGGCCGAGGCCCTGGCCGGGTCCCCGTGGTTCGGAGCCACGCCGCTGGCGGAGCAGGTGCTGGTGGCCCTGGACCGCTCCCTGGACCTGCCCGAGTCCGGCCTGGCCCTGGGGCATGGGGCGCCGTGGATCAAGGCCCTGGAACCCGCAGAGCGAATACGAATCGCCAGCCGGATCACCACCCCTGCCCTGCGGCGCATGGTGCATCCGCGCCGTCTGGAGGCGGAATAATCAACGCCAGGTCACCGCAAAAGAAAAACAAATTAACCACCAAGAGCACAAAGGGCGCAAAGAAAGGCAAAGGCTGGGATGGGGAAGCTGAGGGAGAACCGTCACACTGGGTGCTACGAGGCCTTCAGATGAAGCCAATGACAATTGCAGCGGTGGTAGGGATCCTCCTGGCGGCGGCCCTCTACACCACGGCCACCTTCGCAGAGCGGCGGGCCCGGGTCTTGAAGCCCAGCCACCTGTGGCTCTTCTGGGCGGGACTGGTCGTGGACACCATCGCCACCACCCTCATGGCCATCATCGCAGGCGGCTATCACGCCAACATCCACGGTGTCCTGGGAGTCGGGGCAATCTTCGTCATGCTGGGCCACACGACCTGGGCCACCGCTGTGCTGACCTTGAAGAAGGACAAGCTCATGCACCAGTTCCACACCTTCAGTACGGCCGTATGGGCCCTGTGGATGATCACGCTGGTGAGTGGCTTCGCACTGGCGCTGCCACGGATGGCGGCGAGGACCAGGGCGAATCAGCAGACCCAGACCTTGCTCCGCTCAAACTGAGGCAGCAGGCGGTTGCCACAGCTCCACCCGGTTGCCTTCGGGATCCATGACCCAGCCGAACTTCCCATAGTCAGAGTCATCCACCTTGGGATCGACCTCGCACCCCTCGGCGCGCAGCACTGCCAGGACCGCGTCCAGGTCTTCCACCACATAATTCACCATGAACGGGGCGGTGCTCGGGGCGAAGTGCTCCGCCGTGTCGGGGAAGATACTCCAGACCGTCATCCCAGCGGGCCGATCCCAAGGGAAGGCCGTGCCGCCCCAGTCCTGCACATCGATGCCCAGATGGGCCTGGTACCAGGCTCGGAGCGCGATGGGATCCTTGGCCTTCAGAAAGATCCCACCGATTCCAACGACACGCTTCATGGCAGCTCCTTGGTTCGTAGGTTTCCGAACTCAGCACCATCAGATTCGGGTTACTTCCGCAGAATTTTGTCGAGAGGCCTGCCCTTGGCGAGCTCATCGATGAGCTTGTCGAGACACCGAATCTTTTGGGTGATGGGGTCCTGAATGGCCTCGACGCGAAGCCCGCAGACCACGCCGGTGATCAGTGCACTGTTGGGAGGCAGCGCCGGTGCCTGGTCGAAGAAGGCCTGGAAATCAATGTTGACGGTGGCGTGGCGAGCGAGTTGCTCCCGGCTGTAGCCCGTCAGCCAGCAGATCACGGTATCCACCTCTTCCTGGGACCGCTGCTTCCGCTCGGCCTTCTGGACATAGAGGGGGTACACCGTGGTGAACAGGAGCTTCGAGATGTCGCGTGGGGGCATGGGGCATACTTCCATTTGTCTACGGATTCCGCTCACAGCATTAGATGGCGTATTGACCCACAAACGGAAACCAACTGAGAGCCATCCATCCGATCGATGATGCTTTCGAGGACGGAGCCCATGACCTTCTGGGCCCCAGCCATGCC
>CAITBU010000118.1 GCA_903890595.1 uncultured Holophagaceae bacterium
CCTTCGTGTTCCTTGAACGAAGCCGCTTCGCGGCAGGGTGACGGACGTCTGTCCAGCCCGATCGCCCGTTAGGGCTTGCGGAAGCAACGGTTTGCAGTCTCCTTGGTTGTGGCGGTGTTAGAGCACCGGCCCCACAACCAAGGAGGTACTACATGCAGGTAGATAGTGTAGCTCTGTCCCGGTTCGCCGGCGACCTGCGGATGGCAAATCGCGCCACCGGAACCATCCAACAATACGTAGCCTCGGTCAGGAGGTTCGAGGAGTTCCTCGGGGCGGGAGTGGACGAAGCCAGCCAGGAAGCCATCCGCCGCTGGGTGGACCACCTCCGGCTCCAGCCGATCAGCGCGTCCCGGCTTGGCCTGCACTACTCGGCCCTGAAGTTTCTCTATGGCCGGACCCTGGGCCAGCCGGACAAGGTGGCCTGGATCACGATCCCCAGGGCCAAGGCGCAGCTGCCCGTCATCCTGAGCCAGGCCATGATCCCGTGCCTGCTGGACGGGTTCACGAGCGCCAAGTACCGCATGTTCTTTACCCTGATCTACGCCACCGGCCTGCGCATCCGGGAGGCCAGCCTGCTGGAGACGCGGGACATCGACGCCATGCAGCAGGTCATCCATGTCCGCAATGGCAAGGGTGATCGGGAGCGGATGGTGCCCATGAGCGGCCGGCTCTATGGCCTGCTTCGGGCCTACTACAAGCACGCGCGGCCACCTGCGCCCTGGCTATTCACCTCTCGGGCCGGGAATCCCATCAGCAAGGACACCGCCCGGCGTGCCCTGCTGTGTGCGGCAGCGGCCTCCGGGATTGGCCGGGTCGTGACCCCGCACATGCTCCGCCATGCGTTCGCCACCCACCTGCTGGAGCGGGGCACGGATCTGCGCAGGATCCAGGTGGTGCTGGGCCACGCCAGCATCAAGTCCACGGCCATCTACACCCAGGTCGCCCCCAGTCAGATCGCTGCGGTGCGCAGTCCGTTGGAGGATCTGCCGGACTGAGTCCGTGGGGTCGCGGCCCACCTTCGACATTGCGGACATCGTCAGGAACCACCGACCGGCCCTGGAGGCCAGCCATCGCCTGTCCACACCCCAGCGCCGGGTCCTGACCGCCATCAGCCGCTGCCGCACCGCCGCCCTCGGCGGCCATGTGGAGGTCTGCGAGCACGGCGACTACGAGCGGATCGCCTACAACTCCTGCCGGAACCGGCACTGTCCCAAGTGCCAGGCTCTGGCCCAGGAGAAGTGGATCACAGCCCGCAGTGAACGCCTCCTGGATGTCGGCCACTTCCACACCGTGTTCACGCTGCCGATGGAGCTGCGGGGACTGGCCATGCGGCATCCAGCCGAGGTCTACCAGGCCCTCCTGCAAGGGACCTCCGAGACCCTGCTGGTCCTGGGTCGGACCCGCCTGAAGGCCACCCTCGGCATCACCCTGGTCCTGCACACCTGGACCCGGGAACTGGCCTTCCATCCCCATGTCCACGCCCTGGTCACCGCCGGGGGACTGGCGCTCGATGGCAGCCGTTTCATCGCCACCCGCAGTGCCTTCCTGTTCCCGGTCGTCATGATGGGCGTGGTGTTCCGGGCCCGGATGCTCCACGCCCTCGGGGCCCTGAGGAAGCGGGGCTCCTTCCCGGAATGGACGGACCAGGGTTATGCCGCCCTGGCAAGCCGGGTGGCGCGGAAGCCCTGGATCGTCTATGCCAAGAAGCCGTTTAAGCGCTCGCGCCACATCCTGGCCTACCTCGGCAGGTATACCCACCGGGTGGGCATCGCCAACTCGCGACTGGTGGAGGTTACTCGCGACCGGGTCACCTTCCGGACCAAGCTAGGGCGAACCGCCACCCTGCACCCGGTGGAGTTCCTGCGCCGCCTGCTCCGGCATGTGCTGCCGCAAGGGTTCCATAAGATCCGCCACACCGGCCTCTATGCCTCAACACGGCCTGGTGGCCAGTTGGAGAGGGCGCGGGCTGCCCTCGGGAAACCGCAGCGGAAGCGAAGGGAAGGGCCAGCCCAGAAGTTGGAACGAGCGACCCGGGCCTGCCCCGTCTGCGGCGGCATCCTGCGGCGCTTACCCCTGACCTCGACTCGGGCGCCGCCCCCAACCACACCATGACCACTGCCCTCATACCGTCCACCACCGCAGGCCCCGCATCCCTCCGAAACGGCAGGCTGGAGAAGGTCTCCGCCTGGACAGGAGCGGAAGCATCCACGCACGGGTCCCAACAGCCCAATCGTGCCCAGACTGCCCTGGCTCGATCATCACGGCCCGCCTCAGGACCTCGACCCACTCCGATTTCCCCATAGCCC
>CAITBU010000119.1 GCA_903890595.1 uncultured Holophagaceae bacterium
CTCCTTCGCACGCACCCCAGGCTCCGAAGAAGTAGTCTCGCCCGCCGGGAAACCCGTCATTGACCGCATCCGGCCTTTGAGCGACACTTGAATTTCCTCGTTGCCCGCGTGGTGAAATTGGTAGACACGCCATCTTGAGGGGGTGGTGGCCACAAGCCGTAGCAGTTCGAGTCTGCTCGCGGGCACCAAAGAAAAGAGAGCGCCTCCGGGCGCTCTTTTCTTTTAGCTGTTGGCTATCAGCTGTCAGCTATTAGCCAAAGCAGATGGGTGCAACTTGGGGCGCTTGGGACAGTTCCTAGGCGCAAAGCAGCTGGCTGATAGCCAAGACTGATGGGGACACCCTGACCGCCGGGAGTTGGGCTTTAGCCGATAGCCGATAGCTGACAGCTGATAGCTTTAAGCCCATGCCCTGGCCCTCCGCCGCTGCCCTGCTGGCTCCGCTGGCTCCCTGGTTCGACCGGGTGCGGCGGGACCTGCCCTGGCGGGCTCAGAACCTGGATGCACCCCACACCGATCCCTATGCGGTACTGGTCTCGGAGCTGATGCTGCAGCAAACCCAGGTGGCCACCGTGACCCCCTACTTCGTGCGCTGGATGGATCGCTTCCCCACCCCTGCCGCCCTTGCCGCTGCGAGCGAGGACACCGTGCACAAAACCTGGGAGGGGCTGGGCTACTACCGCCGCGCTCGCTTCCTGCAGACCGCTGCGGCCTCGGTGGCCGCGGAGGGCTGGCCCAACGACCTGGCGGGCCTGGCGGGGCTCCCGGGGCTGGGGCCCTACACCGCCGCTGCGGTGGGGGCCATCGCCTTCCAGTGGCCCACGCCGGCCTTGGATGGGAACGCCTTCCGCGTGCTGGCCCGCCTGGTGCGGATCGAGGGGGATCCCCGGCTCGAAGCAGCCAACCTGCGGGACTGGCTGACTCCGGCTCTGGTGGAGCACGGCCCCTCCCGCCTCACCCAGGCCCTCATGGAGCTGGGCGCCACCCTCTGCCTGCCGAATCCGGCCTGCGCGGCTTGTCCCCTCGCCGATGCCTGTCGGGCCTTCCAGGAGGGCTGTACCGCCAGCATTCCCCCGCCAGCCAAGCGGACCCCCGTCCAAAAGGTCGACCTGTGGCTGGTGGCCCTGGAAACGGAGGGCCGTTTCCTCCTGCGGGAACCCGCCTCCCGGGGCCTCCTGGCGGGCCTCTGGCGCTGGCCAGCCCTACCCGCAGAGGACCTGCCAGCGATGGCGCCAGCCCCGACAGGACAGGTGGCATGGCCCGGCTGGACCCAGGTCTACACCCACCGCCGGGAGGCCGTCAGCCCGATCTACCTCCGCCTAGATCACTCGTTCCCCGCCCCCGAAGGCCTGCGCTGGGTGCCCCGAGCAGACCTGCCCGCCCTGCCCCTAGGCAAGCGCGACCAGCGCCTCCGCGACCTCCTAGACACCCCGGGCCAGATACCACTCCAGACACCTGGGCTCACAGCTCTGATCCAGGCGATGGGAAGCACGGGCTGGTAGAAGTGCAAAAGCATTTCACCGCAGAGGAGAGCTGAGGGGCAGAGGAAAGCGGAGAACAGCCTGTCTGTCTTTCTCGGCTTTCCTCTGCCCCTCCGTTTTCCTCCGCTTAAAAAATTCCCTTTCTAACAGCGCCCTAGGCTACAGCCCCAGGTCGCTGAGCTCTTGCTGGGCGGTGCGGGCTTCGGCGCTGCCGGTGAAGCCGCTCACCAGCTCCTGGAAGGCCTTCACGGCCCCGGGCTTGAGGCCCTGCTTGAGCAGGCACTGGGCGCGCTTCAACTTAGCCGGCAGGAACTGGCTGGAAGCCGCGTGCTCCTTGATGATCCGCTCGAAGACCGGCTGGGCCTTGTCGTAGGCACCCTGGTTGTAGTGGCAGAGGCCCAGGAAGAAGAGGGCATCCGGCCGCTTTGCACCCTGGGGGTAGGTCTTGAGCCAGAGCTCCAGGCCCTCCGCCGCCAGGGGATAGCTGCCCCGGTTGTAGTCGACGACGGTGGCATTGAAGGCCCGCTCGTCCTCGCCCGCCGGGGTGGCCGGCTGGACGGGCTCGGTGCCGGGCTTAACCGGGGTGCGCGGCAGGCTGCCCAGGCGGTTGTTGAGAGCCCGGGTGCTGTCCTGTACGCCCCGCAGGCTCTCCTGCAGGTCGGCCTGGAAGCGGCGGTCCTGGACGCGGGCCTCGGTAGCGGCCTGCTGGTCCGTCTGGGCGCGCTTATTGCCATCTTCCACCTGCTGGCGCAACTTGAAGACCTCCAGCTTGAGGTCGCCGACTTCCTGTTCCACCCGGCGAAGCTGATCTTCGCTGCCGCAGCCCACGGCCAGCAGGGCCATCAGGGCAGGCAGGATCACGGTGCGGTTCTTCATGGGAACTCCTGGGTGTCTTCATCGTAGGAGCCTGCTGGGCTCTGGGGTAGTCCCACCAGAACTCAGCGGTCAAAACAAAGAAGCGGGGGCATCGGCCCCCGCTTCTTTGCATTACGGCGTGGGACCTACTTCAGCTTGAACTCGCCGCGGCGGTTCTGGCTCCAGCAGCCTTCCTTGGCCTCGGTGCAGAGGGGCTTTTCCTTGCCGAAGCTGATGGTGGTGAGGCGAGCCTCAGCCACACCCAGGGTCTTCAGGTAGGCCAGGGCACCGGCGGCGCGCTTGTTGCCGAGGGCGAGGTTGTAGTCGTTGGTGCCCCGCTCATCGCAGTGGCCCTCGATCTGCACCTTGGCAGCGGGGTAGGCCTTGAGGAAGTCGGCAACACCCTGGAGGATGGCGCGATCCGCAGCCTTGATCTCAGCCTTGTCGTAGTCGAAGTGGATGTTCTTAAGAGCGGCCTCAGCGGCGCGGCGGTAGGCAGCGGCCTTCTCGGCCTCGGCGGCACGGCGGGCGGCATCCTCGGCAGCGGCCTTGGCGTCAGCGGCAGACTTGGCATCGGCAGCGGCCTTCGCATCGGCAGCGGCCTTCGCATCAGCGGCAGCCTTCGCATCGGCAGCAGCCTTGTCGGCAGCACCCTTGTCCCAGCCGTCAAACCAACCCTGCTTCTTGTGCGGGCTGTCCTGGTCGTTCACATAGGGGTTGGTGGCGCGAGCCTTGCCGTCCTTGAAGGCCTGGTAGCCCTCGTTGAAAGCGGCCTGGGTCTCTTTCTTGATCTCTTCGGCGGACTTGGGGGGCTTGCAGGCCAGACTGCCCAGGGTGAGCACAATGGCTGCAGGCACGACGTAGATTCCGTATCGCATGGGATGTTCCTCCTCGATAAGCCTGAGTATAGGGGGAGCCTACTCAGGGAATTAGCAAATTTTTTCAGCGGCCCCGGATCCAGCGGGGGCTCTGGCAGGCACCTAGGTCCGATAGACGCACCGTCTGGCGGCCTGAAAGGTCCGTGGTGAACAGCTGGGCGGACCCAAAACGGTTGCTGGTGAAGACCAGGCGCCGCTCGTCCGGGGACCAGGACGGCGACTCGGAGGTACTCACCCCCGTGGTGATCTGGTAGGCCTTTCCTTCACCCAATTTGTATATAAATAGGTCGAATTTCCCCTCGAAGCGGGACACGTAGGCGACCATGGCCCCATTGGGGCTCCAGGCAGGGCTGGCGTTGTAGGAACCCTCCTGGGTCAGCTTCCGGAGGTTGGAGCCGTCGTCCTGCATCAGGAAAACCTGGGGGCCGCCCTCCCGGTCGGAGGTGAAGGCGATCTGAGTGCCGCTGGGGTTCCAGCAGGGCTCCGTGTTGATGCCCGACCCGTCCGTGAGGCGCCGCACCCGACCCGAGGCCAGCTCCAGCACCATGACATCGGTGTTCCCGCGGCGATCGCCCTGCACAAAGGTGAGGCGTTTGCCGTCCGGGGACCAGGCCGGGGACGAAAGCATCATGCCGGCCGGGCCGGTGGGGTACAGGCGCTCGTGGGGGCTGTCCCTGCGCTTCTGGCCCCAGATCTCCGGGGCGCCCCCCTTGTAAGTGACGTAGGCGAGGCGGCCATCAGAGGCCAGGGTGGGGCTAAGGGTAAGGCTGCCATGGCGGGTCAGCTGGATTAGACCCGCGCCGTCCCGATCTACCTGAAAGATCTCCTTGACCCCATCCCCCAACTGCCGGACGAACACGACCCGGCTGGAGGCCACGCCCTTTTCCCCCGTGAGGCGGCCCACCAGATCGTCGGCCAGGGTGTGGGCGACTTGGCGGAGGGGCACAATGCGGTTGACGTTGTAGGTGCGGGTGAAGACGCCCTTTTCGGCGGAGGTGTCGAGGACCGAGGCGTCCAGCTGCAGGTCCCCGGTGGCGGCCCGGGCGATGCGCACACTGAGCAGCCACTGGGCCCCAGCTTCCTTCCAGGCCGCCGTTGCGGCCCCCTCAGCGGGCAGGCGCTCCTGGAGGAGCGCGATGACGCCGGTCTCGTCCAGGTCGCGTCGCAGCACTGCCGTGAACTCCGCGCCCACACTGGCTTCATCCAGTCCGGTCACCTTGGGGGCAGTCATGCCCAACACCAGCTTGGCGCTGCTGCTGGCCGTCAGGACCACCTCGGTCTGTTGGGCGCGAAGCCCTGCCACCGCCACGAGGCAGAGGAAGGTCCGAATGAGAAATCGCAGCATGGAGGCTCCAAGCCCGGGGGTCTTCAGACTATCAGATGAGCCGGGAGCGGCCGAGGTTCCGGACCCTGCGAAAGGCCAGCCAGCCTCAGGATCAGCGGCTGGTTCGCCGCTGGTACAGGTAGGTGCAGCAGCTCTGCCGCCGTAAACCAGCCCCAACCGAGCGCCGTCTGCGGCGCCCCGGTCACCGTTACGAGGAAGGGGCAGAGGCGCACGGGTCCTTCGATAACGGGCCAGGCCTGGGCTGAGTGCAGCTCCGTTCCGGTCTCTTCCTGCCACTCCCGCGCCAGCGTCTGCAGGGGTGTCTCGTCGGCCTCGACCTTGCCCCCGGGAAACTCCCACAGGCCGGGCAGCACCGGGTTGGCTGGGTCCCGACGCTGGAGGAACCAGCGGTCCCTGCGACGCAGGAGGCCCAGGGCCGCCACCTTCACCGCGCCTGGCCTTCCGCTGCCGCCAGCTGGGCCAGCCGTTCGGCATAGCGCCGGCGCAGGGCCTCCACCCAGCTCAGCTTTAGACGACCATAGGCCGGACGCAGCGCAGTGCCTACCCAGGTCTGCAGCTCCGCCACGGAGGTGCACTGGTCCAGGCTCGCACCCAGGACAGCAGGCAGGCCTTCGTCGAGCCTCTGCCGAGCGGCCACTGGCGCATAGCTGATGCGGTGCACGGGGCTGGCTCCCAGCTCCTTCAGACCGGCCTGGTGCTGGGGCGTACCGTAGCCTTTGTGGCGGGCCAACCCATAGCCCGGGTGCTGGTCCTCCAGGGCCACCATGAGGGCATCCCGGTGCGCCTTGGCCAGGATGCTGGCGGCACCGATGGCGCAGCTGAAGGCGTCCCCGTCCACCACCACCCGCTCAAGGAGGCCCGTGCCCGGAGCCCGGTTGCCGTCCACCAGCAGGATGCGGGGGCGCACTGCCACCTGGGTCACGGCCTGCCGCATGGCCATCATCGTGGCCTCCAGGATGTTCTCCCGGTCGATGGCCATGGCCTCCACCTCGGCGATGCCGTAGGCGGGGAGGATGGCCTTCAGCTCGGCGGCCAGGGCCTCACGGCGCTCAGGCTTCAGCTCCTTGCTGTCCCGCACGCCCCGCAGCACATGGCCCCACTTCTGGACCGTAGCGGTATCCAGCACCGCACAGGCCGCCACCACCGGCCCCGCCCAGGCCCCGCGCCCCGCCTCGTCCACGCCGCCCCAGGCCACCCCCGGCGGCACATTGCCCAGGTCCCAGTCCAGGGGGTTCAGCATTTCAGCGATTCCCAGGCAATGAGCCAAGTCAACCCGGATCTGGACCGAGCTTGGCGCTGCGGGGCAGCGCCAAGTGACCAGGCCAGACCGGGTTGAAGCCAGCTCAACATTTGAGGGACTCCCAGGCGATGAGCCAAGTATCCAACACCCCACGAAAGTGACTCCGATGCACCCCCGGTCGGTAGATGGCCTGGATGGGGATGTGCGCCCAGTGCAGCTTCCAGTCGGCGGCCTTCATGGCGATCTCCATCTCGATGGCGAAGCCCTGAGAACGCAGGTCCAGCCGGTCGAGGACC
>CAITBU010000120.1 GCA_903890595.1 uncultured Holophagaceae bacterium
CGCCGCAAGGCCGGACGCCGTGGCAACGATGATAAGGGCGCCACCGACACCATCCGGGTGAGCCAGGCCAAGCTCGAGCAGTTCATGAACATCGTGGCGGAGCTGATCATCAGCAAGACCATGATCAGCCACCTGGTGGAACGCCTGGTGCCCATGGTGGCCGGCCAGCCTGCGGCCCCCGTGGCCAAGGAGCTGGCCCACGCCTCGGTCTACCTGGACCACGTGAGCAAGGAGATCCAGGCCTCGGTGCTGGGCATCCGGATGGTCCCCGTGAAGACCGTCTTCTCCAAGTTCCCCCGCATGCTCCGGGACTTGGCCAAGGCCAGTGGCAAGAAGATCGACCTCCAGCTGGTGGGCGAGGACACGGAGATCGATAAGAGCATCATCGAGGAGCTGGGGGATCCCATGATCCACCTGATCCGCAACAGTGCCGACCACGGCATCGAGTCCCCGGAAGTGCGCCTGAAGGCTGGGAAGTCCGAGACCGGCACCGTCATCCTGCGCGCCCGGCACGAGGGTGACAGCGTGGTGGTGGAGATCGAGGACGACGGCAAGGGCATTGATCCGGCGGTGATCCGGGCCAAGGCCATCGAGAAGGGCATTCTCACCGTGGAGCGGGCCGAGGCCATGCCCGACGAGGACGTGATCGAGCTGATCTTCGCCCCGGGCTTCAGCACCGCCGCCAAGGTCACAGACATCTCGGGCCGAGGGGTGGGCATGGACGTGGTGCTGTCCAATGTCCGCAAGCTCAACGGCCGGGTTGGTATCCGCTCCACTGTGGGCAAGGGCGCTGTCTTCACCATCAAGCTGCCCCTGACCCTGGCCATCATCGATGCGCTCCTCGTGAAGAGTGGCGGCCAGGTCTTTGCCTTCCCCGGGACCTCGGTGGAGGAGACCCTGATCATTCCGCCGGAGACCGTGAGCCACCTCACCAGCCGCCAGGCCATCAACCTGCGGGGCGAGGTGCTGGGTGTGAGCCACCTGCGCCACCTCCTCCAGGGTGAGGCCACGGGTGATGACCCGGGTACCGATGGACTCTCCGTGGTGGTGATCTCCGCCGCGGGGCGCCGGCTGGGCCTCGTGGTGGATGCCTTCGTGCGCCGCCAGGAAGTCGTCATCAAACCACTCGCGCCCTATCTCGCCAGCCTGCCGGGCATCAGCGGGGCGTCCATCATGGGCGACGGCGGGGTGGTCCTGATCCTGGATCCCGCCGAGCTGCTGCAGCTGGCGGTGCAGGAGGTCGTGTGAACCCAGGCGACGGCCTCCTGTCCCGGCCCGGTGACCGCGACCCAGAGGCCGCCGACCAGCGGTTCCTGACCTTCTTCCTGGACGGCCGCTCCTATGGCCTGCCCCTGGCCCAGGTGGCGGAGATCTCCCCCCTGCGCCCCCTCAACCGCCTGCCCCACATGCCCCGGGCCGTGGAGGGCATCCTCGAGCTCAGAGGGCGGGTGGTCCCCATCATGAACCTCCGGGAGCGCATGTCCCTCCCCCCCCTGGAGGCGGACCGCACGGGCACCATCCTCGTCCTGGACCTGGCGGGTACCGCCACGGGCCTGCTGGTGGATGGCGTAGACGCCGTGATCAGCGTCCAACCGGAGGCCCTGGTGACGGCCAGCCCCGTGCTGGCGGGCCTGAGCGGGGCCTGGGCCCTGGGCTTCATCGCGCTGGGGGAGCGCCTCATCACCATCCTGGACGCAGCCACCATCATCAACCTGGGCGGTGGGCACACCGCGGGACGCGAGGCCCTCGCCACCCTGAACCTGGAAGAGCGCCTGGACGAGGACCTGCGTCGCCTCATCGAGCTGGCCCCCACCAAGGACACGGGGCAGGAGCAGAACCGGATCCTCCCCCAGATCGAGAGCTCCATCAACTACACCGAGCAGGAGATGGGCAAGGTCATGGAGCGGGTGGAGGCCATGCTGGCGGGGACGGACCGGGCCTTCAAAAGCATCGGCTACCTCAAGCACGAGGTTGGCCTGGGCAAGCTCCGGGGCCAGGAAGCGGCCATCGTGGACCTGGAGCGCACCAACCAGGAGCTCGAGGACACGGTGTTCACGCTCATTCAGCAGATGCAGTACCAGGATATCGCCCGGCAGAAGCTGGAGCGGGTCATGGTCCACCTGAAGGGCATGCAGGGCGTCATCTCCGGCAAGCTGCGGACCCCGGCCTGAGGCTGGGCCATCCCACTGGAGCCTGGGGCCTTCCCCGGTCACAATAGGGGTTTGGCCCAGGAGGCCCCGTGAGCGTTACCCCCTTCACCGAAGTCCGCTTCCTCGCCGACCAGATCGGCGAGACTGTCCGGCTGCGGGGCTGGGTCCGCAATGCCCGCACCAGCAAGACCCGCTTCATCGAGCTGCGGGATGGCTCTGGCTTCGTCCAGTGCGTGGTGGGTGCCGCCGAGGCCGACCCCGCTGCCTACGAGCTGGCCGGAAAGCTCACGCAGGAGTCCGCCATCGCCCTCACCGGGGTGGTGCAGCAGCACCCCCGGACCGGACAGCCCGAGCTCCTGGTGAAGGCCCTGGAGCTCATCGGCGGCAGCACCGACTTCCCCATCACCCCCAAGGAGCACGGCACCGAGTTCCTCATGGAGAACCGCCACCTGTGGCTGCGGAGCCGCCGCCAGTGGGCCATCCTCCGCATCCGGCACACCCTGGTGAAGGGCATCCGGGACTTCTTTGACAGCGATGGGTTCACCCTCCTGGATGCGCCGATCCTGACCCCTAGCGCCTGCGAAGGCACCAGCACCCTCTTCGGTACCGAGTACTTCCACGAGGGCACGGCCTTCCTCAGCCAGTCGGGTCAGCTCTACCAGGAGCCGGGCATCGCGGCCTTCGGCAAGGTGTACTGCTTCGGCCCCACCTTCCGGGCCGAGAAGAGCAAGACCCGCCGCCACCTCACGGAGTTCTGGATGGTGGAGCCCGAGGTGGCCTTCGCCCACCTGGACGATGTCATGGTCCTGGGCGAGCGCATGACCAAGTTCCTCATCCAGCGGGTGCTAGAGGGGCGGCAGGAGGAGCTGAAGATTCTGGAGCGCGACACCGCCCCCCTGGAGCTGGCTCTCAACACCACCTTCGACCGCATGACCTACTCCGAGGCCGTGGACAAGCTCAAGACCCTGGGCAGTGACATCGTGTGGGGCGAGGACTTCGGCAACGACGACGAGACCATCCTCATGAACGCCACGGACCGCCCCCTCTGGGTACACCGCTTCCCCCGGGCCTTCAAGGCCTTCTACATGGAGCCGGACCCCCTGGATGACCGTCTGGCCCTGGGCGCCGACCTGCTGGCCCCTGAGGGCTACGGCGAGGTCATCGGCGGCGGCGAGCGGGCCAGCGACCTGCAGTACCTCCTGGACCAGATTGAGCACCACCAGCTCACCCGGGCCGACTACGAGTGGTACCTGGACGTCCGCAAGTACGGCAGCGTCCCCCACGCCGGCTTCGGCATGGGCCTCGAGCGCGCTGTGGCATGGCTGTGCAAGCTGCCGCATGTTAGGGAAACCATCCCGTATCCGCGGATGATGGGGACGTTGCGGCCCTAACGGGCAGCCGTAACCGCACACGGGCTGCGCCCGTGTGATAGAAAATCGCTGCGCGATTTTCCGTAGAGCAATTGCCTGGGAAGCATGCTTTCAGTGCCGTTCTTGCTTTGCTTTTCCCCGTGAAAATCGCGCAGCGATTTTCAGAAGCACGGCCCTAGATCGGAACCCACCCCTACAACTGCATCACCACGCCCGGCGACTTCTTGGGCTGGGGTTCTTTTCCGGGGGCTTCTTTAGCTGCTCCAAGGGGACCAGCCGGTTGCTGACGGTGCTCCAACACCAGGGTTCGAGGCTCCTCTGAGAGGGGGGCGTCAGCTCAAAGAGAATGTTGGGGTCCTCGGGAGTCAACATCAGAGCTCCAACCTTCTCGATGAGAGGACGCTTGCCATCGGAGAAGGCGAAGCTCTTTTCTTCTTCCACATTGAGGGCCTTGTAGATGAATCCCATTTGGCCACCCGGCATGGGCAGGAAATAGCAATGGCTGGCGCCAGGATGTTCAGCCGCCGAAATATAGCAATCGGACTTCTTCGCCGTTTCGGCACGAGCTATCTCCTTGCCGATGAAATCGTCCGACAATAGTGGCCAGGGGACCCTAAATTCCTTTTGGGTGAAGGATTCCAGGTCATAGGCGTAGATGTGCCCTGAGTAGGGGTAGTAGACATAGGCCGTAGCGTCATCCACCGAAGTCACGCAGGACTTCCAGAACAGCTCGGGGTACCACTTTTTGATGGGCGCTTCCTCAAGAAGCTTCAGGGTGGAAGACTCCCCTGAAAGCACTCCCCCTAGGAAGTAGCGCTGCTTCACTGGCTCAAAGATGCCAAAGAGGATGACGCGATCCCTACTCAGAACTTCAAAGCTGGAGGCTCGGACATCGAGCGGGTGCGTTAGATCCCAGGACTTGGACGCGAAGTTGTATTGATACAGGGAGGAGACCTCCTCTTCAGGGAGATGGCCCTTTTCTTGTCGGAGGAACCACCAACTACCTTGCCGAAACTTCCGCACACCCTTCCACTCGGAAGGCAAGGCTGGGGGATGGGTTACCGTTTCGGTGACTGCGTTGTAAGCCAAGACATAGGAGGGGCCCGAGGTGGGGCCCTGGAAGTAGGTAATAGCCCCCTCCTGCCAGGTTTCCATGAAGGCTCGGCCCTGGTTGTCGCCTCTTGTGTGGAAGAAGACCCTCGGAACTGTGGCATTGGGCTTCATGCCAACTTCCTGAGCGCACACCACAGTGGTCAGGGCCAATGACATCAAGGCATGAGGCAGGCTGCTGCGCATCATGAGGCCGCCTCTATTGGGTTTTGTGCTTTATCTTCCCATCACCGCTGGTACCACCACCAGCGTTGCTAAAGGAGCAACCGTCCTGGTATCTACAGATTGCACTCGTCATTTTGCCATTTGCGTCATAATTAATGGTGCAATCTTGCAGGGGTGCATTGCTGTGCATGGGGCAGGAGGGAGGGCAGCCATCAGAGCACGCTGCGCGGAGGGCCCAAGCGCTCGCACCTATGAGCAAACTGAGGACAAGGGAGATTCTGAGCCAGCGGGATTTCTGAAGCATGTCGTTACCTCCGGGGGTGGGTTGTAGCATGTAATATCCCCCCCCCCTCCGTTCGCCGCCAGCGCTCCCTGAGCGATTTCCCGGGTGTCTAGAATTTCTTTCTCGAGTCCCAGAATTATATTTAGAGAACTGTGCCCGCACGAAGGTCAACCGCAAGCCGATTCCCCCCTCAGAGCTGCATCACCACGCCGGGCAACTTCTGGATGGCCTCTCGCAGGGGGGTCTCGGCCTGGTCATTCGGCAGGGTGACCCAGAAGGTGTAGCTGATGAAGGCCCCCTTGCAGGAGGACCGGTGCTGCTCCTCGCCCTCGGGCTGGGGGCCCAGGTGGGCCAGGATGGTCTGCATCACCATCTCAGGGCGTAGCTCCTCCTGGCGCCCGATGATCTTCATGGGCACGCGGGTGGGATAGGTGACCTCAGGCCGCAGGCGAACTTCGTCCATCAAGGATGTGTCCCTAGCTTTTCACTGTCTCTCAGTGCGCAGCGCTGAGAGCCTACTTGACCTCGATCTCGCGCAGGTCCTTCCCCGGCTTGAAGCGGATGCTCTTGCCCTTGGGGATCTGGACGCTGGCGCCGGTCTTGATGTTCCGGCCCATGCCGCGCTTGCGGGGGCGGGGCTCGAAGACGCCGAAGCCACGGATCTCGATGCGGTGGCCGTTGAGCAGGGCATCCTTGAGGCGCTCGGTGAGGAGATCCACGACCTGGAGGGCGGTGGCCCGGGAGCAGGGATGCACCTTCATCAGCGAATTGGCGATGTCGATCTTGATCATCGGGAACCTCGGGTAAGGGGTGGGAAAGCAAGAATAGGGGAAGAAAGGCTACCGTGCCAAGGTGATTTTCACTTCCGGGCCCGGGGGCATGGGCAGGGGCATTCCCGGAGACGCCAGGGAAGGGGAGGGGGCGAGGCCGGATTCCCGTCCTGGCCCCTGGGCGATGGCCATGCCGCGCTCCATGTTGGACTTGGCCATATCGGAAGTGGCCATGACCCCTTCCAGGCGGAGCTTGAACTCGCCCACGTTGGTGGCTCGGAGGAGGGCCTCCTCCTCGGTGATCAGGCCCTGGCGCAGCAGGAAGTAGAGGCTCTGGTCGAAGGTCTGCATGCCGTACTGAGCCGTGCCGGAGGCAATAACGTCCTTCAGGAGCTTGGTCTTCTCCTTGTCCTCGATGCAGGCGCGAGCAGACTCGGTGGTGACCATGACCTCCACGGCGGGGACCCGCCCCTGGCCGTCGGCCCGGGGCACGAGGCGCTGGGAGATGACCCCCTTGAGGACCGAGGCCAGCTGGAGGCGGATCTGCTTCTGGTGGTGGGGCGGGAAGACGGAGATGACCCGGTTGATGGTCTCGGTGGCGTCCAGGGTGTGCAGGGTGCTGAAGACCAGGTGGCCGGTCTCGGCGGCGTGCAGGGCCGTCTCGATGGTCTCCAGGTCGCGCATCTCGCCCACCAGAATCACGTCCGGGTCCTGGCGCAGGGCGGCGCGCAGGGCAGAGGAAAAGCTCTTGCAGTCGGCCTCGACCTCTCGTTGGTTGATGATGCTGAGGTTGTCCCGGTGCAGGTACTCGATGGGGTCCTCGATGGTGAGGATGTGCTCGGTGCGGGTGGCGTTGATGAGGTCGATCATCGCCGCCAGGGTGGTGGACTTGCCCGAACCCGTGGTCCCGGTCACCAGCACCAGACCCCGCTGCTCCTGGCAGATGGTCTTGAGCACCTTGGGCAGCATGAGGTCGTCGATGGTGAAGATCTTCCGGGGGATGACCCGCAGCACCAGGCCCACCGTGCCCCGCTGGTTGAAGATGTTGCAGCGGAAGCGGCCCAGGCTGGGCACCGAGTAGGCAATGTCGATGTCGAAGTTTTCCTTGAACTTACCCTTCTGGCGATCGCTGGCCATGATGGCGTAGGCCATGGCAATCGTGTCCTCTTGCACCAGTCGCTTGAACTGGGTCATGGGCGTCAGCTTGCCCCGGATTCGGGCAATGGGATGGTTCCCCACTTTGAGGTGGAGGTCGCTGGCGCCCTGCTCGCAGACCACCGTGAGCAGCTCATTGATGTGCATTGATCGCTCCCGCTTGGGGTTCGCTTATCTTAGACCTCCTGATTGCAAAGGGAAGGGGATAGCGATTCCTGCTCGGAAAAGACCGTGCTTTCTGGTAAAATCGAGGGTTCTGCCAGAGCTCTGCCCTGGCCGCCCCCGGGAGCCCGATGTCCGCCCTTGAAAAGATCCGCAACCTCGCCATCATTGCCCACGTTGATCACGGCAAGACCACCCTGGTGGATGCCCTGTTCAAGGGCGCCCACATGTTCCGGGACAACCAGCGCGTCCAGGAACGGGCCATGGACAGCAACGACCAGGAGCGGGAGCGCGGCATCACCATCCTGGCCAAGACGACCTCCCTGCACTGGGGCGGCTACCGGTTCAACATCGTGGACACCCCCGGTCACGCCGACTTCGGCGGTGAGGTCGAGCGCGTGCTGAGCATGGTGGACTCCGTCCTCCTGGTGGTGGACGCCTTTGACGGCCCCATGCCCCAGACCAAGTTCGTGACCCGGAAGGCCCTGGCCCTGGGCCTGCGGCCCATCGTCGTGATCAACAAGGTGGACCGCCCCGGCGCCCGCCCCGTCTGGTCCCAGGATCAGGTCTTCGACCTCCTCATTGAGCTGGGTGCCACCGAGGAGCAGCTCGACTTCCCCTGCGTGTTCGCCAGCGCCAAGATGGGCTACGCCATGCTGGACATCAACGATGCCAGCGAGACTCTGGACCCTCTCTTCGACACCATCGTCAAGTACTGCCCCCACCCCACGGGGAGCCCTGAGGCCCCCCTGCAGATGCTGGTCACCCTCATGGACTGGAGCGACTTTGTCGGCCAGATCGGCATCGGGCGCATCGTGAACGGCCGCATTCGAGTGGGCGATCAGGTGGGTCTGGTGAAGCGGGATGGCACCGTGCAGCCCCAGAAGATCTCCCAGCTCTACGGCTTCGAGGGCCTGACCCGGGTCCAGCTGCAGGAGGCCAGCGCCGGTGAGATCGTCGCCATCGCCGGCATCGCTGATATCCGCGTGGGCGAGACCATCGCCGACCCCTCCAGCCCCGTGGGCCTGGATTATGTGGACATCGACGAGCCCACCATCTCCATGATGTTCATGGTCAACGCCGGCCCCTTCGCCGGCCAGGACGGCAAGCATGTCCAGAGCCGCCGCATCCGCGAGCGCCTCACCAAGGAGCTGCAGCACAACGTGGCCCTGCGCGTGGAGGACACGGACACCCCGGACGCCTTCAAGGTCAGCGGCCGTGGCGAGCTGCACCTCTCAGTGCTTATCGAGACCATGCGCCGCGAGGGCTTCGAGCTCTGCGTGAGCCGCCCCGAAGTGATCCTGCACATCGACCCCGTCACCGGCGAGAAGATGGAGCCCTATGAGGACGTCACCATCGACATCCCCGAGGCCTTCATGGGCGTGACCATGGAGCACATGGGCAACCGCAAGGCCGAGATGCAGGACATGGGCAACGAGGGCGGTCGCCTGCGCCTCCACTTCAAAATCCCCAGCCGGGGCCTCATCGGGTTCCGCAGCGAGTTCATGACCGACACCCGCGGCGAGGGCATCATCCACAGCCTCTTCAGCCACTACGGCCCCCACAAGGGCGACCTGCCGGGCCGCAAGAACGGCGTCCTCATCAGCATGGAGCAGTGCGAGACCGTGGGCTTTGCGCTCATGAACCTCGAAGAGCGCGGCGTCATCTTCCTGCACCCGGGCGTCCGCTGCTACGAGGGCATGATCGTGGGCGAGCACGCCCGCGAGAACGATCTGGTGGTGAACGTGGCCAAGGGCAAGAAGCTGTCCAACATGCGCGCCAGCGGCAGCGACGAGGCCACCCGCCTCACGCCGCCCCGGGAGCACACCCTGGAGCAGGCCCTGGAGTACATCGAGCTCGACGAGCTGGTGGAGGTCACCCCCAACTTCATCCGCATGCGGAAGCGGGTGCTCGACACCAACGAGCGCAAGAAGTCCGAGCGGCGCCCCAGCGACAACACCTGGGCCACCTAGTTCTTAGTCGCCTGATAACAGCACCTATAAAACCGCACGTCCCATGGGTAGGTTAAAATTACAAAATTGTAGTAATACCTGAATCAGGTTACAATTTTGTAATTCAAGCCCTGGAGCATGCGTGGCGAACCCAGAGGATCCGCGGAACCTCACCCCCCTGGTGGAGCTGAGCCAGGCTCTGTCCACCTCTGATATCCGGGCAGCCTTGCCGCGGGTGCTGGAGATCCTCGCGGACGCCTTCGGCGCCCTCAGCGGGGCCATCATGCTGGCCGAAGACGAGAGCGGGGAGCTGCGCATGGAGGCCTCCCGGGGCCTGAGCCGGCAGGCCATCGAGCGGGCCCGCTACCGGGCCGGGGAGGGGGTTACGGGCCGGGTCCTCAAGAGTGGCAAGGCTGTGGTCGTCCCCAAGGTGAGCCAGGAGCCCCTCTATCTGGACCGCACGGGGATCCTGCGGGAGCACCGCCGCCAGAAGGGCGAGCTGAGCTTCTTCTGTCTGCCTCTCTTTGTGGACGGCAAGGCCGTGGGTGCCCTCTCCCTGACCACGCCCTACGACGCCGCCCGGGACTACGACGGCGAGGCCAAGCTCCTGCAGATTGCGGCGTCCATGGTGGGGATGGCCATGAAGGTCGCCCGCCTGGTGGCGGCGGATCGGCAGCGTCTGCTGGAGGAGAACCGCCAGCTGCGTGAGGAGCTGCGGGAGCGCTACGAGCTCCGGAACCTGATTGGTACCAGCCACGCCATGCAGCGGGTCTATGACCTGGTGGCCCAGGCGGCGCCCGCCAGCACCACGGTGATCATCCGGGGGGAGTCTGGCACCGGTAAGGAGCTGGTGGCCCACGCCATCCACTACAGCTCCCCCCGGGCCAACAAGCCCTTCGTGAAGGTGAGCTGCGGGGCCCTGCCCGAGAACCTCATCGAGTCCGAGCTGTTTGGCTACGAACCCGGGGCCTTCACGGATGCCCGCAAGCAGAAGCTGGGGCGGTTTGAGCTGGCCCAGGGCGGGACCCTCTTCCTGGATGAGGTGGGGGAGCTGAGCCCAGCCACCCAGGTGAAGCTCCTGCGGGTGCTGCAGGAGCGGGAGTTCGAGCGACTCGGCGGGGTCACCCCGGTGAAGGTGGACGTGCGGCTCGTGACTGCCACCAACCGGGACCTGGAGGCGGCCACCCTCAATGGCCTCTTCCGGGAGGACCTCTACTACCGCCTCAACGTATTCGAGGTCTTCCTACCACCCCTGCGGGAGCGCAACACGGACATCCTTCTGCTGGCGGATCACTTCGTAGAAAAATACGCTGCCCGCCACCGCAAGGATGTGCGCCGCCTGTCCACCTCCGCCATCGACATGCTGGTGGCCTACCACTGGCCCGGCAACGTCCGGGAGCTGGAAAACTGCATGGAGCGGGCGGTCCTCGTGTGCGAGGGGGGGGTGGTCCACGGCCACCACCTCCCGCCCAGCCTCCAGACCGCCGAGGTCTCCGGGACCCTGCCGTCCCAGGCCCTGGGGGATGCGGTCTCGGCCTTCGAGCGGGACATCCTGCAGGATGCCCTCAAGTCGGCCCGAGGCAACCGGGCCCGGGCCGCCCGCCTGCTCCAGACCACGGAGCGCATCCTCAACTACAAAGTGAAGAAGCACGGCTTGGAGCCGGAGCGGTTCCAGACGTCCTCGGAAGCACAAAATATTACAAAATTGTCGTAAGACATGGATTTATCTACAAAAATGTTTGCATTGAATCTGGGCGATGATTCAAGCATTTAGTGAATAAACCAAATAATATCAATTAATATGTTTAAGAGACCGGGCTCCGATGAGGGCTGGCACGGCCCCTGCTCTGGAAAGAGCGGGAGGGGCCGATGGCCGGCCCCTGATGACAGCCCGGGAGGACCGGGAGCCGGACCAGGCGAGATGCCCCCGGATCTTCCCTCCCCGGACCTTAAGGAAGGAGACACCCATGAACCGGCGGACCCTGACCCGTTCCCTCGCTGTGGCAGTGGCCCTCGTGGCCCTGTCCTCGCTCGTCTTTGCAGGCGAGCCCAGCTGCGGGAATCCCGTGACCGATCTGCAGGGCCCTGCCCAGATCCAGGGACAGGCCCACCTGTCCCAGCGCTGATCTGCCCGCTCGCGTTCATTCCTCCCTCCCCCCCCCATTCGAGGTTTTCATGCGCATCCAGTCCCTGCTCGCCACCCTGGCCCTCCTGGGCTCCACCCTGTCGGCCCAGACGCCGGCTCCGGCCGCTCCAGCACCGCCGGCTCCGCCCGCCCCGCCCGCCATCCTGGGCTTTGCGGTGACGGGCTCGACCACCCTGGGCTCCCAGTACATCTTCCGCGGCCTCACCCAGACGGATGGCAAGCCCACCGTGCAGGCTGAGATCGATCTGGCCCACGCCGATGGCTGGTACCTGAGCCTCGCCGCCAGCAACATCTCCTGGCTCACGGATGCCGGTGTCGGACCCATGTCCGCCGGTGTTGAGGTGGATGTCTTCGGTGGCTACAAGTGGGGCTTCGCCAAGGACTGGACCCTGGACATCGGTGCCTACCGCTACCTCTACCCTGGCGACTACTCGAAGGTCATCATCACCAGCCCCAGCACCACCGAGGGCTACCTGGGTCTCAGCTACGCCTGGGCCAGCCTCAAGTACTCCCGGGTGCTCAGCGCCGGCAATTTCGGCGTCGCCAAGGCGGATGGCTCCAGCTACATCGATCTGAGCGTGGCCTATCCCCTGGGTGAGAGTGGCTGGACCGTGCTGGCTCACGCCGGCAAGACCACCTACACCGGCACCGGCAACAGCCCCCTCGACTACACCGACACCAAGCTGGGCATCGCCAAGGAGCTCAAGGGCTACACCTTCGCCCTGGCTGCTACCAAGGCCGACACCAAGGACGCGGTCTACACCAACGCCCTGGGCCACAACATCGGCGGCAACCGCGTGACCTTGACCCTCGCCAAGACCTTCTGATTCCGAACCGCCCCCCATTCCCATTACCCACTCCATGGAGTCAGCAATGGCAAGGATCACCTGCACCACCGAGAAGCTCACCTACCCGCAGAAGCTATCCCGGCTCCGCGAGCGCATGAAGGACCCCGAGTGGCGCCGCTACGGCCTGCTCATGGCTGCCGGCAAGAGCCTGGGCATCGTGGCCATCCTGGCCATGGTCATCCTCATCCCCATGCTGCTCAACGGCACCCCGGCCCACGCAGACACCCCGGCACCCACCCCGGCCGTGGTCGCCACCGCTGATGCCGCCGCCCCCGCAGCGGCTGCTCCTGCCGCCGCCCCGGCCCCCGCCGCCCCCGTGGTGCTGGCCAAGGACATCATCAATCCCCTGAACACCATGTGGACCCTGATCGCAGCCTTCCTGGTCTTCGCCATGCAGGTGGGCTTCGTGATGCTGGAGGCCGGCTTCTGCCGCTCTCGTGAAACGGTCAACGTCCTGGTGGAATGTGTCTTTGACACGGCCCTCTGCGGAATCCTCTTCTGGGCCTGGGGCTACGCCTTCATGTTCAGTGAGGGCAACGGCTTCATCGGCTACCACTGGTTCTTCCTCAAGGGCGTGCCCGCCACCTACGGAACCACCGGCGTGGCCCTGCTGGCCCACTGGATCTTCCAGTTCGCCTTCGCCGACACCTGCTCCACCATCACCTCCGGCGCCATGATCGGTCGCACCGACTTCATCGGCGACATCCTCTACAGCTTCTGTGTCTCCGGCTTCATCTACCCCATCATCGGCCACTGGGCCTGGGGTCCTGATGGCTTCCTGGCCACCATGGGCAGCGCCGGCAAGTTCCTCCCCGGTCTCGGCATGAACTTCCACGACTTCGCCGGCTCCACCGTGGTCCACACCATCGGCGGCGCAGTTGCCCTGGCGGGTGCCATCGTCCTGGGCCCCCGGCTCGGCCGCAAGTTCAAGCGGGACGGCGGCGGCCCCATGACGCCCCACGACCTCACCATCGCTGTCTGCGGCGGCCTGCTCCTCTGGTTCGGCTGGTATGGCTTCAACCCCGGCAGCACCCTCTCCGCCATGGACTTTGAAGGCATCGGCCGCGTCTCCGCCAACACCACCCTGGCTGCCTGCGCCGCCGCCCTCACCGCCGTGTTCTACATCTACTTCCGCACCGGCAAGTGGGATCCGGGCTCCATCACCAACGGCTTCCTGGCTGGCCTGGTGGCCATCACCGCCCCCTGCTACTGGGTGTCCCCCTTCGGGTCGGTGATGATCGGTGGCATCGCTGGCGTCCTGGTGATCCTGGCCGTGGACGTGCTCGAGTACCTCCGCATTGACGATCCCATCGGCGCTGTGCCGGTGCACATGGTCAACGGCATCTGGGGCACGATCTCTCTGGGCCTCTTCGCCAGCGGTCAGTTCTCTGCCATCGGCAGCGACCCCATCAGCCCCGACCTCGCCAACAAGCTGACCGGCCTCTTCTACGGCGGCGGGAGCCAGGTGCTCAAAGCCCAGCTGATCGGCAGCGCCATTGTCACCATCGCCACCTTCAGCGTCTCCATGGCGGTGATGTATGCCATCGATGCCTTTGGCCTGCTCCGCCTCTCCAAGGTGGGTGAGCTGGACGGCATGGACATCCACGAGCACGGCATCTCGGCCTACCCCGAGTACGTCATCTCCGCCCTGGCGGCCCCGGCTGGCGCTCCCATCACCGTTCCTCCCGCCGCCAAGAAGTGAGCGCATCATGAGCCCGACCTGCCCAACCTTCCGCAAGAGGAGACCACTATGAAAATGATCATCGCCATCATCCGGCCCGAGCGGTTCGAGGCCGTGCAGTCCGCCCTGGTCGCTCAGGACATCCATCTGATGACCGTGTCGGATGTCCGGGGCTGCGGGACCCAGAGGGGTTACGCAGAGCAGTTCCGGGGCAACAAGATCGGCCAGATCCGCCTGCTGCCCAAGGTGAAGCTGGAGATCGCCGTGAATGAAGAGTTCGTCCGACCCGCCGTGGAGGCCATCATGACGGCCGCCAAGTCTGAACCCAGCCAGCTGGGTGACGGCAAGGTGTTCGTCCTGAACCTCGAGGACTGCTTCAGGGTCCGCACGGGACAGCAGGGAGGAGACGCCATCGGGCCGTGAGGTTCCCCCCCTGGGGTTCCCCGGAAACCGAAAGGACGCGGCAGGTGCGCTCGGCACCTTCCGCGTCCTTCTGGCGTCCAGGACTCATGGGTGCGACGCTGGGGGGCGAAAAGTCCCCTTCGGGTCGCCTGACTGGCGGAACCTCTGCCCAGGTCTGGCCCAAACTCCGGAGCCCCCGTGCGCACCCCCTTGCTCCTGCCCCTCCTGGCGACCCTGAGCCTCCCGCTGCTGGCGGAGGCCCCGGCTCCTGCACCCCCTGCCATCCTGGGCTTTGCTGTGACGGGCTCGGCGACTGTGGGCTCCCAGTACATCTTCCGTGGCCTCACCCAGACCGATGGCAAGCCCATGGTCCAGGCTGAGGTCGACCTGGCCCACGCCGCTGGCTGGTACCTGAGCGTGGCCGCCAGCAACCTGTCCTGGATCACGGATCAGGCTGGCACGGGCACGGTCTCCGCAGCCTTCGAAGTGGATGTGTTCGGTGGCTACAAGTGGGGCTTCGCCAAGGACTGGACCCTGGATGTGGGCTGCTACCGCTACCTCTACCCCGGGGACTACACCCACTACGCCTACCTCAGCCCCGCCACCACCGAGGGCTACCTGGGCCTCAGCTACAGCTGGGCGAGCCTCAAGTACTCCCGGGTGCTCAGCAGCGGCAACTTCGGCGTTGCCAAGGCGGATGGCTCCAGCTACATCGATTTGAGCCTGGCCTACCCCCTGGGGGAGAGTGGCTGGACCGTGCTGGCCCACGCCGGCAAGACCACCTACGCCGGCACGGGCAACAGCCCCCTCGACTACACGGACACCAAGCTGGGCATCGCCAAGGAGCTCAAGGGCTATACCTTTGCCCTGGCCGGCACCAAGGCCGACACCAAGGATGCGGTCTATACCAACGCCCTGGGCCGCAACATCGGCGGGAACCGGGTGACCCTGACCGTCAGCAAGGCCTTCTAGCCGGGCCTCCACGGCACCGGAAGGTGCTACAACGGAGCCGATGACACCGTTGGGGGAGGGCATGGAGGCAGATCCGGGTAGCGTCTACACTGCGCCCCCCCAGGCCACATTCCTGCAGAAGCTGGGACCGGGGGGCGCAGTCACCCTGGTGCTCGCCCTTCTGTGTTTTCTCCTCCTTCTGGGCCTGCCGTGGCTGTGGGCCCTTGCCAGGGTCTTGCGCCAGGCCCGCCGGGACGAAGCCGCCCCCGCGGACGCCATCCTGGTGCTCGGCCGGCAGCTGGAGGCGGGGAGCCCCACGCCGGTCTTCCAAGCCCGCCTGGCCCAAGCCGTCCTGCTCTGGCGTCGGGGCCTGGCCCCCCGCATCCTGGTGGCCGGCGGCACCACGGGTCGGGCCGTCCGGAGCGAGGCCGAGGCCGGCCGGGCTTGGTTGGTGGCCCAAGGGATTCCCAGCGCAGTGATCCGCGTGGAGGAAGCCAGCCAGCACACCGTGGAGAACCTCTTTCATGTCCGGGCCTTGTTGCGCTCGGAAGGCTGGGGGGCCCTCCTGTTGGTTTCGGATCCCCTGCATATGGCCCGCGCCCAGGCCTCGGCCAGAGGTCTGGGCCTGCCCGTTCGGTGCTGTCCCGCCGCTTCGGCGCCTCCGGTCCCAGGGTCGCTCGGGTGGTGGCTGCGTGCCGGAGGGGAGGCCTTCCTCCTGCACTGGTACTGGGTGGGGCTGGGATATTGTCGGCTCTTCAGAATCCACGGATCCCTGGCGCGAATCACCTGACCAGCAGGTGGTAAATATTGAATTCATATCTACTTCCAGACGTGCCGAAAGGAAAGCAACGGACCTGGGGGGAGCGATGGCGGATCGGAAATGCCTAGAGCGCTATGCCCGGCGCATGAAGAGTGAGGGCCGGAGTCTGAAGCACCTGGTCGCAGCGGTCCATGGCCTCTTTCATGCAGGAGAGGGCTCTGAGCCCAACCTTCTCGGCCACGGCATGGAGCTCCTGGCCCGGCACCTGGGCGCCACCCAGACCTGTCTCGTCATGACGGACGGCCCCACGCTGGACACGCGGTGGTGGTATCCAGAGGAGGCAGACCAGATTCCGCCCGTGCCCGTGGTGCCCTTCTGCCTCTGGCTGCTGGAACATCCGGAGCGGGTCCTGGCTGTGGAGAACACGGCCACGAACCCCCACGTGTGCGGTCGACTGCCTGCGGGGTTTCCCCACGGCGCCGTCCTGGGCTGTGCCCTCCGACACGGTCAGGGGGTCCGGGCCCTGCTGTTTGCCAGCTTTGACGCCCCCCGCACCCTGCTCCGTACCGA
>CAITBU010000121.1 GCA_903890595.1 uncultured Holophagaceae bacterium
CTCATCCCCCTGCACCAGACCTGGGTGACGGCGAACTTCAAGGAGACCCAGATCGCCCGCATGCGCCCCGGCCAGGAGGTCGAGGTCAAGGTGGACATGAACGGCGCCACCCTGAAGGGCCGCGTAGACTCCATCGCCGGCTCCACCGGTTCGCGCATGAGCCTGCTGCCCCCCGAGAACGCCGTGGGCAACTTCGTCAAGGTCGTCCAGCGCATCCCCGTGAAGATCCGCATCGACGAAGCCGACGCCAACAAAGTCATCCTCCGCCCCGGCATGAACGTCGAAGCGACCGTCATCCTCAAGTAGTCCCAGCCGCAGTCTGCGAGGGCTTCTCCACAAAGAAACTCAAACAGATACTTGCGTAAAGTCTCCTTCAGCTAGAAAAGATTTTTTTATCCACAAAGAACACAAAGGGCACAGAAAAAGCATCCCCGGTAAGACCAACGTAGGTCCCTAGATTTGGCCCCAAGACGCTTTACCCCTTTGTGCTTATTTGTGTTCTTTGTGCCCTTTGTGTTCTTTGTGGTTAATTTGCCCTTTTTCTGTGGATCTCCCAGTTCATGAACGCATCCCGCCCCATCAACCCCTGGATCATCGCCCTCACGGTGATGATTGCTACGTTTATGGAGGTGCTCGACACCAGCGTGGCCAATGTGGCGCTGCCGCACATTGCGGGCAACCTGTCGGCCACGGTGGAGGAGACCACCTGGGTGCTCACGTCGTACCTGGTGGCCAATGCGGTGGTGCTGCCCCTGGGTGGTTATTTCGCCAGCCTCATGGGCCGGAAGCGGTTCTACCTGACCTGCGTGGTCGTGTTCACGGTGGCCTCCTTCCTCTGCGGCATCGCCCCCTCCCTGGGGTGGCTGATCTTCTTCCGCACCCTCCAGGGCCTGGGTGGCGGCGGGCTGCAGCCCATCTCCCAGGCCATCCTGGTGGAGACCTTCCCTCACGAGAAGCGCGGCGCTGCCATGGCCGTCTACGGCATGGGCGTGGTGCTGGCACCCATCATCGGCCCGGTGCTGGGCGGCTGGATCACGGACAACTTCAGCTGGCACTGGATCTTCCTCATCAACATTCCGGTGGGCATCCTGTCCTTCACCCTGACCAGCGCCCTGGTGAAGGACCCCCCGAACTTCCACCGCCTCTCGCTCAAGGAAGGTGGGAAGTTCGACTACCTGGGCATCGGCGTCCTCACCCTGGGGCTGGCCTCCCTGGAGATCGTCCTGGACGAAGGCCAGCGCAAGGACTGGTTCTCCTCGGGGTTCATCATCTTCTTCGCCATCGTCGCGGTGGTGGCGCTGATCTTCGCGGTGATCTACGAACTGGGGAAGGAGCGCCCCATCGTGGACCTGCGCTTGATGAAGGACCGCACCTTTGCGGTCTCGATCCTCATGCTCTTCGTCCTCGGCTTCGTGCTCTACGGCAGCCTGGCCCTGCTGCCCATCTTCCTCCAGACCCTGCTGGGCTACACGGCCCTGCTCAGCGGCTGGGTGCTCAGTCCAGGCGGTCTGGCGGTCATGTTTATGATGCCCATCGTGGCCATGCTGCTGAAGAAAGTGGACACCCGCTGGCTCATCGGCATCGGCTTCACGGTCTGCGGGCTGGGCCTCATCCAGATGTCGGGCTTCAATCTCCAGGTGGACTTCAAGACCGCCATGATGTCCCGCGTGGTGCAGAGCCTGGGCTTCGCGTTCCTGTTCATCCCCATCAATGTGCTCGCCTTCCAGCACATCCCGCCACACAAGACGGCCTATGCCGCCGGCCTCATGAACCTGGTGCGCAACATCGGGGGCAGCACGGGCATCGCCATCGTCACCACCCTGCTCTCCCGCCGCTCGCAGTTCCACCAGGCCAACCTGATCGGGAACCTCTCACCGGGTGCACCCGCCTTCCAGGGCTTCGTGGACCGGGCCACGCAGCTGGGCGTGAGCCGGGGTGGCCTCTCCCCCGTGGACGCCGCCCACATGGCCCAGGGCGCCGCCTACGGCACCGTCTCCAAGCAAGCCGCCATGATGGCCTTCTCCGACACCTTCTGGTTCATGGGCGTCATGTGCTTCCTGCTCTTCCCCCTGCTCTTCCTGATGCGGCAGGGGAAGGCAACGGGACCGGTGGCAGCCGACTGAAACCGTTGCCGGGTGCAGTCGGGAAAAAGAAGAAAAGCGTTTACCACGAAGACCACGAAGACCACGAAGAAGGACAGGTCAGTCCGTTCTCTTCTTCGTGGTCTTCCTGTCTTCGTGGTTCATCTTTTCTGTGCGATGAGCTGAGGCCTACTGGGGCGCGGGCTCGTCGACGAAGTCTTCGTCGGAGACGGCGCTGTCCGGGGGCAGCTTGGCCAGCTCTTCGGTGACCAGCTCACGGTGGTAGACCTCTTCGTCGCGCAGCTCTTCGAAGAGGGCCTTCACGCCGGCGTCC
>CAITBU010000122.1 GCA_903890595.1 uncultured Holophagaceae bacterium
CAGGCGCGACATTCAGTCGCGCCTTCTGCGACCCGCATGGTTGCGACCTCTCCAATTTTGAACCACTTGCGGTCAGCCATGGTCCACCACCTAGCTCTCCCTGGGCTCGATGCCCAGGGCTTTGAGGCGCTTGTAGAGGTTCGACCGGTCCATGCCCGCCCGCTCGGCGACGCGGGTCATGTTGCTGTTCTGTAGCCGCAGCTCCCGCTGGAGGTACTGGCTCTCGAACCAGTCCTTCGCATCTTTGAGGCTGGCGAACTCCGGGAAGGAGAAGGGATCCTGCTCGGCGAGGTGGCGGGCGGCGAGGGGGCCCAGGTCCCGGGGGCCGATCTCGGCGCTGCGGCCGAGGATGACAGCCCGCTCCATAAGGTTCTTCAGCTCGCGGACGTTGCCCGGCCAGTCGTGGCGCAGAAGGGTGTCCTTGGCTTCGGGGCCGAGCCGCTTGGGCGGGCGGCCGTACTGCCGGCCGATGCGGGTGATGAAGGCGTCTGCCAGCGGCAGGATGTCCTCGGGGCGCTCTCTCAGAGGCGGAATGCGCAGGGGCACGACGGCCAGGCGGAAGTAGAGGTCCTCGCGGAAGCGGCCCCGGGTGATCTCGCTGGCCAGATCCTTGTTGGTGGCTGCGATGACCCGCACGTCCACACCCACGGCTCCGCCGCCGCCCACGGGCTCCACACGCCCCTCCTGGAGGGCACGCAGCACCTTGGCCTGGGTCTTGAGGGACATGTCGCCCACTTCGTCCAGGAAGAGGGTGCCGCCGTCGGCCTCGCGGAACTTGCCCTTCTGGTCCCGCACCGCACCGGTGAAGGCGCCCTTCTGGTGGCCGAACAGCTCGCTCTCGATGAGCTCCTCGGGGATGGCGGCGCAGTTCACCTCGACGAAGGGCGCATCCTTGCGGGGGCTCTGCAGGTGGAGCAGGCGGGCGACCTCCTCCTTGCCGCTGCCGTTCTCGCCCGTGAGCAGCACCCGACCTTCGGTGGGGGCCACCAGAGCCACATCGGCCATGAGGCGCTTCATGGCGGGGCTATCGGCCAGGAAGAAGCGCCCTCCCTCCACCTCGGCCAGCAGGCGCTGGTTCTCGTGCTGGAGGCGGGACTGGCGCAGGGCATTGCCCACCACCAGCAGCAGGCGGTCCAGGTCGATGGGCTTCTCCAGGAAGTCGAAGGCACCCAGCTTGGTGGCCTGGAGGGCCGTGTCGATGCTGGCGTGGCCGGAGATCATGACCACCGGCAGGTCGGGTCGGAGCTGCTTGGCCTGCTTGAGGGTCTCCAGGCCGTCCATGCCCGGCAGCCAGACATCCAGCAGCACCAGCTCCAGGCTCTCGGAGTCCGGGTTGTGCAGCAGCTCAATGGCCTGCTCGCCCCGCTCGGCCTTGACGACGTGATAGCCCTCGTCCTTCAGGGCTTCGCCCAGGGACCGCCGGATGCCCGGCTCGTCGTCCACCAGCAGGATGGTCGTGGGAGGCCGCATGGGTCCATGCTGTATGTAAGCCAAGCCTTTGTCCAGCAGGACTTTGCCTAAATTACTGCCAGCTCTCTCTCGAGCTCGTCCAGGAGGGCGGCCACCAGGTCGGCGCCGGCCTGGAAGTAGGGCGCCGGTGCGGCGGAGGGCAGCTGGCGAGAGACGGCCGCACTCAGGGGGTGCAGGTGCTCCCGGAGGAGGCGCAGGGCCAGGGCTTGCAGGCGCTCTTCCTCCACCGGATCAGACGCATCCAGCGATTGCCCGAGGATGGCACTGAGGCAGGCCAGCTCCAGGCCCAGGTGGTCGGGCGGGACCCCCAGGTCGTCCTGCAGGGACAGGTCGGCTTCGTCGTGGATGGCCTTCAGGGGCCCCAGGATGTCCGGGGCCTGGTGGTGCCCCCGGGCCTGCACGGAAGCGAAGAGGTGGACGGGGTCCCCTTCCAGGGCCTGCAGGAAGAGGCGGGTGTACTCGACGGGGCGGTCCTGGTCGTTCAGCGGGGCGGCCACCATCTGGGCCAGTGGAGCCTGCAGGGCAGGAGGTAGGCCGTCGCCGGAGCCGAGTGCAGCCTCCAGGTCGGGCCCCAGGTCGGTGTCCGGCTCGAGGAACACCTCGGCAAGCAGCTGGGCCAGGTCGGCGAAGGTGGCGAGGGACATTCGGGTTCCTCTTCGGATGGGTGAGTCGGAGGTATGGCAGGGTGTGGTGCATCAAGATCAACAGGGCGAAGGGGGTATTCCGCGTCCGACGGATGAGCATATCCCCTTCATCCGCTTTTATCCCTGTTGAAAGGCTTGTTAACAAGGATGAAGGGGAGGAAGGGGAGGAAAGGCGCGGGTCCATCAGGTCCCCCCAATTCACCAGCTTTTGTGCGCCTGGGTCCCAAGTTGTTCAACACAGATTGTCAGTGCAAGGACCCCATCTTGTGGAAGCTGCTCAGCTGGCCGGCGTAGACGAAGATGTAGCGCAGCAGGAAGCCCCCGCAGAGGACGAGGCTGGAGGCCACCAGGGCCAGCTTGCGGTCGCCGTGGAAGGCATGCCCCTTGAGGAGGCTGGGGGCCAGCTCGTAGACCTCGATGGCCAGCGGCGTGAGCAGCCCGAAGCCCATGAAGAAGACCCAGAACACCACGGTGTAGGGGCCCCCGAGGATGAGCCAGAGGGCCTGCTTCACCGCCAGGACCGACAGCTGGCCGTGGATCAGGTAGGGCAGGATGATGAACAGCTCCAGCACGATGAAGACGATGTCGAGGGTGATGAGGAACTTGGTCTCGTGGGTCTGGATGGGCTCCCGCCGGTCC
>CAITBU010000123.1 GCA_903890595.1 uncultured Holophagaceae bacterium
CAGCCCCACCATCAGCCAGACCAACAGCTCCAACCTCTACGGCCCCACCCCCAACCTCGACAGCAGGCGAAACGAGTACTTCGGCAAGCTGACCTATGCGCCGGTCTCCAACCTGCTGATCCACGCCAGCTACCGGGACTCTAATGAGACGGTCCAGCACTCGGGCTATGCCTCCAACGCCTATGCCGACACCACCGGCGTGGGTGCTGAGAGCAAGATGAAGATTGGCACCATCGAGGCCAGCTGGAATGTGACGCCCAACAGCTTCATCAACTTCAAATCCACCAGCTTCATCCTGAAGGCTGCGGACCACCCGGACTATCGCTCCCCGGCCCAGGCCTCCTTCACCGGCAGCCTCGACGTGACGGCCCTCAACACCCAGGGGCAGTTCCTGGTGCCTTCGGCCCTCGGTGCTGGCGCCCCCAGCACCGCCCAGGCCGCCTACAACGCCTTTATTGCCCCCCTGACCACCAAGTACGGCTACATCAGCCCCACCACGGGTCTGCCCACCGGCGGCGGCTATGTGGGCGGCTTCAATTCCATCAACAACCAGAACTTCTTCCGCCGCAGCCATGAGCTGGCCTATGACGGCGTCTTTGGCAGCAGCGTCACCCACGCGATCCATGCGGGTGTCCAGTGGTCCAAGGAAGCGGAGGATCTCTACCGCATCTCCAATGGCTGGGGTCTGATCTCCCTGGCGGCGCCCTCGGGCAGCGGCGCCACTGCCGTCTACCCCCCGTCATCCCCAATCACCCACCTGCCCTACAACTACGTGGCGGCCGTCAACCAGCAGGGCATCTCGGGCGTGCCCGTGATCCACTCCGAGTACGTGGCCACCAACTACGAGTTCAACGACAAGATCAAGTGGCAGAGCTTCACCTTCAACGTGGGCTTCGTCATCAGCGACGACAAGCTCTACGGGTCGGGTCTGCGGGAGGACAGCAGCACCATTTCAGGCTATGTCCTGGCCCGGGGCAACAAGTACCTGGAGAAGGAGGTCAAGTTTGCAGACACCCTCCAGCCCCGCCTGGGCGTGACCTGGAACTACGCCAAGGAAGACACGGTCTACGGCAACTACGCCCGCTTCGTGCCCTCCGTCTCCTCCCTGCCCCGCGCTGCCTCCTGGGACCGCAACCTGGTGGCCACGGTCAACGTCTACTTCAATGCCGTCGGCACCCAGGTGGACCACCAGACAGACGCTTCCTCCACGGGCAAGCTCTACCAGGCGGGCATGAAGCCCCGCCACACGGATGAGTTCCTGCTCGGCACCACCAAGGACTTCGGCAAGGGCCTCTCTGGGCGCTTCTACGGCCGCTACCGCAAGAGCGTCAACTTCTGGGAAGACACAGACAACGGTGCCCGGGTGATGTTCAACAACCCCTACGGCCCCCAGACCTACTACATCCCCAACCTGCACCTGATGCTGAACCAGCTCAATGGCAACACGGCCCTCGCCAGCATCGCCGCCACCAATAGCACCTTCGTGGTCGCCCAGATGGATGGCTCCTTCACCAAGTACTATGAGCTGACCGCCGAGCTGGAGTACAAGGGCGCCAAGACCTACCTGAATGCCTCCTACTCCTGGAGCCACTACTACGGCAACTTTGATCAGGACAACTCCACTGCCGCCAACGGTAATGACGCCAACATCTTCGTGGGCTCCTCCAACATCG
>CAITBU010000124.1 GCA_903890595.1 uncultured Holophagaceae bacterium
AACGCTACCACTTTCCGACTGGTTCTTGACCCGGAAGGGGCCTGAACCGATGGGAGGGGCATGGCCCTTCCCGTTCGCTACCTGCCCACGACCCCCCTGGAGGAGCTCCGGGGCTGTCTGGGCGGCCACCTGGAGAGCGATTCGACCACCCAGGTACGGGTCCAGCAGCTGCTGGGCCAGGTTCGCCAGCCGGCCCTCCCGGAGCTGGGTGAGCGCCTGATCAGGGCCTCCTCCACCCCCGGCATGAAGCGCTTCATCCTGGGCCTGACCACCAAGTTCGACTGGCCCGAGTGGAGCCCCTGGATCCTGCGCGCCCTGCTCCACGAGACGGATCTGGGGGTCTTCGATGACGGCTGTGCCGCCCTGGGCCGCCTGGAGCTGCGCTCCGCCCGGGAAGCCCTCGAAAACCTGGCGGCCCATCGCACGGACCCCGACCGCCAGCTGATCCTCCGGCGGGAGCTGAACCTTCCCGATGGCCAGACCTTCACCTTCTGCCTGGGCCGCCTCCTGGAGGGGGCCGATAACCCCAGACTGGCCCACCAGGGCGCCCGGGGCCTCGCCGCCCTGGCTCGTCCCGAGGACGCTCCGGCCCTCTACGAAGCCATGCAGGGGGCAGACCCCCTCGCCTACCGCCTGCTCCTGCGGGCCCTGGCGGATCTCCCGGGCGAGGGCTCAGGGCCGGTCCTGCTGACGCTGTTCCAGGACACCTTCCGGGACCTCGGGGATCAGGAAGCCCTGGAGCCCCTGGCTTCCCGCCTGCAGACCAGCCCGCGGGGATCCACCCGGGCCGAGCTGGGCCGGGCCATCGCCGAACACATGGGCGCCGCCCACCCCGATCCGGTGCAGGCCCTGAGCAAGGCCCTGGCGGCCGGTGAGGTCGGCAACCCAGGCCCGCCCCTGGAGACCCTGCGCGGGGTGGCCCAGGGGGCCTGCGAGCGCTTCCTGGTCGAGGCCACGGCGGTGCACCTGGAGGGCAAGGTCGCCCGCTTCAGCGCCATGGTGGCCGAGGCCCAGGAGTCCGCCAGCCAGGCGTCTGCCCTCCTCGGGACCCGACTGGACCTGCTCTGCGAGTGCCTGGTGCGGCAGACCCTGGAGGGCAGCCTGACCGCAGCCCAGGTGGTCCCCCTGGTGCAGGCGGCCTTCTACGCCCACACCGGCAGCGAGGGACTGGACCAGGCCTTCTGCCGCCTGGTTCCGGCCGCCGACACCCCGGCCCTGGAGGGGATCCTCAGCCTGCGGGACCCGCAGCGCCGAATGGCCTGCCTGGATGCCCTCGGCGCCCGGGAGGACGATGCCCTCGGCCCCATATTCCTCAGGGCCATGCAGGACAGCATCGTGGAGGTGGGCCACTGCGCCATGCACCACTTCAGCCGCCTGCCCTCCGGCTTCCCCACCGTGATGGGCATGTTCGAGTCCGGGCAGCCCGAGAAGCTGCGCCTGGCCTTCCGGATCTTCACCGAGAACGCCACCCAGGCTGCCGCCGAACCCCTGATGGGCTACCTCCGGGGGGATGTGCGGGACGATCTGCTGCTGGAGGCTGTGCAGGCCCTGGGCGCCATTCGGCACCCGGCCGCCGCCCCGGTCCTCCTGGACCTGCTGCACGACGGCAAGCCCGCCCGCCTGCAGGAGGCCCTCGTGGAGGCCCTCGCCGCCTTGGCCACCCCCGAAGCCGCTCTGGGGCTCCTGGCCAAGTCCGCCAACCTGAAGCTGCCCCAGGTCCTCATCGTGGCCCTGGACGGTGCGCTGGCAGCCTTCCCTGGCTTCGAACAGCCCCTCCCCCAGGACTGCGTGGGTGCCATCGAAGCACTCATCACCCGCTGCTGCGATGACCGGGAGGGAGAGGGCCGCCGGCTCCCGGCCATCCTGGCGACCCAGCACCTCTACTGCTTTGACCAAGCCCTCTACGCCCGCCTGAAGGATGCCTTCTCCGACTTCCTGTTCGACCTCCGCACCAAGGGCGGCTGGGACCGGGAGGCCAACGACCAGGTGGCTGCCGTCCTCAAGGAGCTGGGTCGGCGCAGCGCCAGCCTGGGCCTGATCGCCGCCAAGGAAGAAAAGCTCCGGGCCCTGGCCCAGGCCGTGCCCCCCCAGGGACCCAGCCGGGCGCCGGCCCTGCTCGTGCTGCGAGAGACGCTGCAGGACCCGGAGTTCATCCTGCGCGCCGAGCTGGCCCAGGAGCTGGCGACCTTCACCACCCTGGAGCTCGAGCGCAAGGACCAGGACTGGCGCGACCTCGCCCGCCTGTGCGAGATCGCCGGCCTGACCCGCCGCCGAGAGCTCGCCGAGCCGCTCAAGGAAGTCCTCCAGCGGGCCACGGGGCTGGGGCTCCGGAGTGCCGCCAAGGAAGGCCTGCTGGCCCTGGGCCTCAGCGAGGCAGACCTCGCCCGCCGGGCCCCCATCCACAGCCTCCTCCTCCTCGACCCCAGTGCCTTCTTCCGCAAGCGCCTGCTGGCCGCCCTGGGGACGACCTGGGAGGTGCGGGAAGCCGGCAGCCGAACCGAGGCCGCCCACCTCCTCGCCGAGCGCCCGGTGGACCTGCTGGTCTCCGAGCAGGCCGATGCAGCGGGGGACCTGGTGCCCTGGCTCAAAGTGCAGTGCGAGGCCCGCCGCTGCCGCCAGGTTCTGCTGTCCACCTCGGCCCGCGACCTGGAGGCCGGAGGCCCCTGGCTTATGGGCATTCTGCACAAGCCCTACGCGCCGGAGGCCCTCCTCCGGGCACTGGAGCCCTGACCAGGCCCCCGGGCGGCTATGCTTTTTTAGATCAGATCCGAGGCCTCCATGCCCGCCCTCCCGTTCCGGCTCCGCCCGATGGCTGCACTGCTCTGCGTAGCCGCGGTGACGCTACCGGCGCAGGACCTGGCTCTGGCGGAGCGGCTCTTCCGCAGTGGGGAGCGGGCCTACGCCGCCCAGGACCACAAGGCCGCCCTTGAGACCTGGCTGCAGCTCCTGCAGGCCACTCCCACCAGCCCCTTCGCCCCCCGGGCCCTGCTCCGCCTGGCCCGCCATCAGCTGGAGGTGGAGCTCCGCCCGGAGGCCGCCCTGCCTTACCTGGATCGGCTCCGGAGCGACTACCTCCGCTCCCCCGAAGCCGCCGAGGGACTGCTGCTCCGGGGTGGCATTCTGGTGCGGCAAGCCCGGCGCCCCGCAGACCTCAAGGACGCCATGGCGGAGTTCAACCGGGTGCTGGACCTGTTCCCGGACGCCCCCGCCTGTGCCAGCGCCCGGCTGCAGCTGGGCCGGGCTTGGCGCGAGCAGGGCCAGCCTGGACGCGCCCTCCAGTTCCTGGTGGACGCTTTTCGCCTCCACCAGGATCCCCAGGTGGCCCCCGTCGCCATGCTCGAAGCCGCCCGCACCCTGGATGCCCTGGGTGACCTGCCGGGCTGCCTGCGGATGTTCCAGGACCTGCGGACCCGCTACCCCGAGACCCCAGAAGCCACCGAAGCAACCTGGCGCACCGCCGTGCTGGTTAAACAGCGTCTCCAGAAGCCTCCATTGCGCCTCGAGGGGCCCTGGCCCGCCGGCCAGACCAAGTGGCTCAAGACCCCGATCCTCCTGGCCACCGGTGGCAGCGGCGAGCTGCTGATCTACCAAAACGACCTGGACCAGGCCTTCCGACTGGTGGGGGGCGAGCTGAAACTGGCAGGCCCCAAGGTGCCCGGTGCCCGGGTCCTGCTCACCGCCCCTGGTGGCATCCTCTGGGTACTGACCCGGTCCGGCTTCTGGCGGGACGGTGCCATGGCCCAGACTCCCCTCGGCACCCTGGGTGCCATCTGTGGCGCGGCGCTGGACCGCTGGGGGCACCTCTGGGTGGCCGATGCCAAGACCGCCGCCCTCACCGTCTTCCCCCCGGAGGGCTCAGTCCGCACCGTGGCCTCCCCCACCCCCTCGGCCCTGGTGGCCCTGGGCGACGGGTGCCTGGTGATGGCCTCGGACACGGACCGGAAGTTCCTGTTCCTGGATCCCGACGGTCAGCCCCGCACCATCGTGCCCTACGGCAAGGGCCTGCCGGCGGCCTTCCGGACCGTGACGGCGCTGGCCTCCGACGGGGCCGGGCAGGTGGCGGCGCTGGTGGACGGGGGCGACTTCGGCGAGGGCTTGGTCATCCTTGGTCCCGACGGGACAGTGCTGCGCCAAGCCACCCTCAAGGC
>CAITBU010000125.1 GCA_903890595.1 uncultured Holophagaceae bacterium
CCAGTGGGCATCGCTGAAAACAGGAAAGAAGGTCCCCAGCACATAGCCGAAGGCACTGGCCACGGCGGCGATGGAGCCGCACTCGATGATGGCGAAGGTGGTCCAACCAAAGAGGAAGGCGGTGCGCGGACCGAAGGCCTCCTTGAGGTAGATGTAGGGGCCGCCGGCTTCTGGGAACATGGCGGCCAGCTCGCCAAAGGCCAGTACACCGGCCAGGGTCAGCACTCCCGTGAACAGCCAGGTGAGCAGCAGGAAGGTGCCGCTGTGCCCCGTCTGCACGATCTCGGAGGGCACCACGAAGATGCCGCTGCCGATCATGCAGCCGGCGATGAGCATCGTCGCAGAAAAGAGGCCCACCTCCCGCCGGTATCCCGTGGCCATGACCCCTCCGAACCTCGTGGACCGGGATCCCACCGTGGGAGCCGTGTGTAGGCTTCAGAATCCGGTCAAGGTCGGGATGCCGTCAAGGCGGGGTCCCCGCTGGCTGTCAGCGGGGACCCCGGCAAGCACGTTCAGGGACTGGCTAGCGAGGCGCGAGGCCGGCTGCTGGTGGATCCTGGGGGTCGTAGACCTCCACGCTGGCAACGGGCGCTGTGCCGGTCCTCCCGCCCACGATGACCACCTTGCCGTTGGCGAGGACCGTGGCGGTGTGGTGGTCCCGGGCGGTGGCCAGCGAACCGGTCACCAGGAACGCAGGGCCGACGGGGTTGAAGGCCTCCGCCGAGACCAGCGAGGTCCCTGCTGCAAGACCACCCGCCAGCAGCACCCGGCCGTTGGTGAGAAGGCTGGCGGTGTGACTGCTGCGGGCGGCGCCGGCCACCACAGCGGTGCTGAAGGTCCCAAGGGTGACGTCGTAGACCTCGGCGACGCCGCTGGTTCCGCCCGTGAGCAGGACCTTCCCACCAGCGATCAAGGTGGCGGTGTGGCCTGCCCTCGGCGCCGCCAGGACCCCTGTGGAGGTAAAGGTTTTGGGGCCTGGATCGAAGAGCTCACAGGTGGCGCTGGTACCCCCTGCGATGAGCACCTTGCCGTTGGCCAGGAGGGTGGCTGTGTGTCCCGAGCGGGCCGAGGTGAGGGTGCCCCCGCTGCCGAAAGTACCGGCCACGGGGTCGTAGAGCTCCGTGGTCAGGTCTGCGCCGCCGACGATGAGGACCTTTCCATCCGCCAGCGGCGTGGCCGTGTGACCAGCGCGGGCGCTCAGGGTGGAACCCGTGGCAGCAAAGGTCCCCGGGGTGGGGTCGTACAGCTCAGCCGTCACGCCAGAGCCGCCCACCACGAGCACCTTGCCTCCGGTCAGAGGCGTGGCGGTATGGCCCGTGCGGGCGAGGGTCATGGCGCCAGTGGTGGCCGTGGCCGTGCTGGTGGCCGGGTCGTAGAGCTCTGCCGTGGCAAGGGCACCGGTGGCATCACTGCCTCCAGTCACGAGGACCTTGCCCGAGGCGAGGAGGGTGGCCGCATGCGCGGAGCGGGCTGTGCCCAGGCTGCCACCGGTGGCGAAGGCCCCCTGAATGACCGTCAGAGTGGCCTGGGTGGAGGTGGTGACGCTCCCGTAGGTGTCGGTGACGTCGGTACCGTACTTGGCTCCCTGCTCCGCCAGGGTGGCAGCGGGTGTGACAAGGGTGCCGGAGGTGGCCCCGGTGATGGCTGTGGTGTTCTTGGACCACTGGTAGCTCAGCGTGCCGGTACCGGTGGCGACCACGGCGAAGGTCGCGGTCTGCCCGATGGCCACGGCCTGGTCCGTGGGCTGGGTCTGGATGGCCGGGGCCGGTGGGTTCACCCTGATGTTGGGCATGACGGTGGTGGTGCCACCGGAGTTGGTGGCAGTGACGGTGTAGGCGGCCGCCGGTGTGATGGCCGTGGGTGTGCCGCTGATGCTGCCATCGGAATTCCCAAAGGCCAGACCCACCGGGAGGGTTGGCGCGACCGCCCAGGTAATCACAGCACCGCCCGTGTTGGTGGGAGTGAGCTTTGTGATGGCGGTGTTGGTGGTGAAGGTAAAGCTGCCGCTGCCAAAGGTGATGGCGGGCGGGATGTCGTTCACCGTGAGGTCCAGGGAGGCAGTGATGCTGCCCCCGGTGTTAGTAGCGGTCACGGTGTAGGTCTTCTGTGCTGCAACGGCAGTGGGAGTACCGCTCAGGATGCCAGTGCTTCCGCTCAGGGCCAGACCTGCCGGCAGAGTCGGGCTCACGGTGTAGGACACCACGGGACCCCCGGTGCTCGTGGGGCCATTCGAGGCAATGGCCGTCCCCTTCACATAGATGGCTGTGGGCGTGGCATAGGCCAGGTTCGCGGGAGCCACATCGTTGACCGTGAGCACCAGGGCCACGGTGGTGCTGCCGCCGGTGTTCGTGGCGGTCACGGTGTAGGTGGCCAGGGAAGTGATGGCCGTGGGCGTGCCGGTGATGGCACCCGTGGCGGCATCGAGGGCCAGACCAATGGGCAAGGTGGGTGCAACCGCATAGGACACCACGGGTCCACCGGCGCAGGTAGGCGTGTTGGTGCTAATGGCAGCGCCCTTGGTGTAAACCCCAGGATTGGTGGGATAGGCCAGGTTCGAGGGCCGGACGTCGTTCACGCCGAGGGTGAGGTCCACCGACGCACTGCCACCGGTGTTGGTGGCCGTCACCGTGTAGGTGGCGGCGACGGTCAGCTCAGTCGGCGTGCCGCTGATGATGCCGGTGGTGGTATCCATAGCTAGCCCCCCAGGGAGGCTGGGACTGATGGCATAGGTGATCACCGGGCCGCCGGTGCTGTGAGGTGCGTTGGGCGTGATGGTCGTGCCCTTGGTGTAGGCGGCGGTGTTGCGGGTGTAAACCAGGTTGGCGGGAGGCTGGTCGTTGACGGTGATGTTGAGCTTCACCGTTATCTGGCCACCAACCGCCGTACCCGTGATGGTGTAGTCCTGGGCTGTGGTTAGGAGTGCCGTGGGAGTCCCGGAAATGATGCCGGTACCTAGATCTAGACGGAGGCCCGGGGGCAGGCTCGGAGAGACTGCATAAGTAACGAGGTTTCCGCCGGTGTTCGAGGGGAGGTTCGGCGTGATGGCTTCACCCTTGGTGTATGTCACAGGATTGGTTCGGTAGGCCAGGTTAACCGGAGGAGGATCAGTTCGGTTATTCCCAAGCTTCATAACTCCATTATTGGCGGTAATATAAATGGCTCCGTCGGGACCCAAGGCTACGCCTACGGGAGCGGCTACAGCGCCATACGCAGAACCCAAGGGCATGTCGCTGCCATCCCGCATGAGGCCCGCCCGGTTGACACCCATCTGGTAGTCACCCACGAGGGTGCCCACGAAGCCTCCAGGCAACACCTTCCGGATGGCACTGTTGTCCTGGTCCGCGATATAGACATTGCCATCCGCATCAACAGCAACTCCCCTGGCATGGTTGAAGCCCACAACATTGGGGGCACCATCCAGTGGGTTGGACATCCATTCTGTTCCTGCCACCGTCGAGACAACCCCCTCTGGCGTGATCTTGCGAAGACTGGCGGCCCAGTAGTCCGTTACATACAGATTCCCAGTTTTGTCGATGGCCAGCGCATTGGGGGATCCGAAGCGCGCATCCGCCGCTGGCCCGTCAATATGACCGCCCTCCCCCGATTTGCCGGCGAACGTGCTCACCTCTCCAGCAGGAGTGATTTTTCGGATGGAATTGTTCATGGAGTCCGCAACAAACACATTCCCGCTTCCATCAACCGCCACACCTTGTGGGAACTTGAACCGTGCGGCACTGCCAACCCCATCGGTAGATCCGATGGCCTTGGGACTTCCTGCTAGCGTTGATACAATCCCTGCTGCCGAAATTTTTCGAATCGTATGATCACTAACGTCTGCAACGTACAGGTTGCCTGAACCATCCAAGGCAAGACCGATCGGTTCATTGAATCGAGCCTGGTCTGCAGGTCCGTCCTGGCTATCTCCGCGACCAATCATCCCGGCGTAGGTGCTCACTGCGCCATCAGGGGCTATTTTCCGGATAACTGCATTCCCATCCGAAACGAACACGTTCCCAGAACCATCAACGGCCAGCCCACTTGGCCCACCAAATAGAGCCGTACCAGCGGATCCGTTGCTATACCCAGAAACGCCAGGAAGACCGGCCATAATTGTTACAACCCCTGAAGGTACAATTTTTCGAACCGAGCAATCGCTTGCCACGTAAATATTCCCACCTGAGTCCAGAGAGATCCCCGCAGCCCCAAACCCTTCAGCGAGGGTCGAAACCTCACCTGTAACGGAAATCTTCCTAACAGATCCCAGATCTGTGACTAGGATCTCGCCGGAGGGGGCGACTACAATTCCCCAAGGGGATATTCGTACGGCCGAACCCGTTCCATCTACACGCCCATTCTGACCCGGGACACCGGCTAATGTAGTTACCAACCCTGTGGGCGTAATCTTTCGAACAAGGGCATTCCCATCATCTGCAACATACACATTGCCCGTCGAATCAAGAGCAATGCCGGTCATCCATGAACTGAAACGCGCAGCACTTCCTTGGCCATCCGCATATCCAGATTGGCCAGGACCCCCAGCAAGCGTGGACACATCCCCTGCGGGTGTTACCTTCCGGATGGTGTAGTTCTCCCGGTCAACAGCGTAGATATTCCCAGCAGCATCAACTGCGACAGCCATGATGAAGCCGAACACAGCCTGAGAGGTTGGCCCATCAATAGAGGCCCCAGAGCCAGCGGATCCGGCCAATGTGGTCACCAAGCCATCAGGCCCAAGAATGCGTATCTTATCCCGATCAGCCACGACAATGTTTCCATTGCCATTGGTGGCCACCGCATTGAGCGCGCTGAATCGGGTTGCACTTCCATAGCCATCTGCCGAACCCGACTGGCCCGGTGAACCTGCGATCGTGCTGACAACACCGTCTGGC
>CAITBU010000126.1 GCA_903890595.1 uncultured Holophagaceae bacterium
CCGAAAGAAGAGGCGTCCCTTGACCCGCTCCATCCTGTTCCTCTGTGTTGCCAACAGCGCCCGCTCCCAGATGGGCGAGGGCCTGGCCCGGCAGCTCTTCCCCGGCCTGCACATCCAGAGCGCCGGCAGCCGTCCCAGTCACGTGAACCCCTATGCCATCGCGGTGCTGGCAGAGCAGGGCATCGACGCCACGGCGCACACCTCCAAGAGCGTCCAGGACATCGACCCGGCCACGGTGGACCTCGTCATCACCCTCTGTGCCGAGGAGGTCTGTCCCCTCTTCCTGGGGAAGGCTGAGCGCCTGCACTGGCCCATCCCCGATCCCGCCAGCGATGACCCGACCCTGACCCCCGACGACCTGCTGCAGCGCTTCCGGGCGGGCCGGGACGAGATCCAGCGACGCCTCCAGCAGCTGCAGGTCGAGCGGTCCTGGTGAGGGCAGGATTGCTCAGGGCTTGAAGGTTCGCGCCTGGTCTCCCCGCAGCAGCTCAGCCAACCCCAGCAGGCCATCCTCCAGGTACTTCACGTCGAAGCCCTGGGTCTTCAGGTAGGCCATGGCCAGCGCCGAGCGGTCCTTGTGGGGACAGGCCGTCACGATGAGCTTGGTGCGGTCCAGCTCCTTGAGCCGCTTCGGCAGCTCATTCAGGGGGATGTGCAGACCGAAGCCCATGCGCCAGACGGCGTGCTCTTCCTTGAAGCGGATGTCCACCAGCACGGCCTTCTTCTCCTGGAGCAGCTTCACCAGCTCCTTGCTGCCGATCTTCATGTCCCGCCGTTCCGCGTAGTCGAAGTCGAGCAGGTACTGCTCCAGGGTGAACAGCGGCGGATCTTGAGCCAGGAGAGGAGTGCTCAGGGTGAGGAGTGCGATTAGGGGAAGGGCGCTTCGCATGCAGATCCTCCGCAGGTGCTCGTGAGTGACGAATCAGAGGCGGGCCTGCCACGCCAGGCTCAGCACCCACAGCGCACAGCCGGTCAGCAGGAGGCCCATGGCCTTGGGTAGCCAGCGGCCCAGGACCTGGGAGAAGTGGCTCTCGGCATACTTGCTGGCCCAGCCGGAGGACGCGCCCGCCAGGAACAGCAGGAGCCCATGGCCCAGGGCATAGGTGAACAGCAGCACGCCGCCCCACAGCACCTTCTTTTGAAGGGCCACGAGGGTGAGCACCGCCGCCAGGGCCGGGGTGGCACAGGGCGCGGACAGGGTGCCGGTCAGGGCCCCCAGGGCCAAGGCGCCCAGCAGCCCGGCGCCATGGAAGCGCTGCGGATCATAGGTCGGCGTGGGCAGGTCGTAGAGGCCGAGCAGGTGCAGCCCGATGCCCAGCAGGATGAGCCCCAGGAGCGCTTTCCAGCCCCAGCCGAGGTCGCCCAGGAGGCTACCCGTCACGGCTGCGATGAGGCCCAGGACCGTGAAGGCCAGGGCCAGACCCAGCACAAACACAGCCGACAGCAGCACGGGGTGATGCCGGCCTTCCCGGGTACCCCCGGCGAACCCCACCACCAGCGGTGCAGCCACCAGCACGCAGGGATTGGCCGAGGTGAGCAGGCCGCCCAGGAACACCAGGCCCAGCTGCTGGTAGGCCGGGGCCTGGGCCACCAGATCCGCCAGCTGGCTGACCCAGCCGTCCATCACTTCAGTCCGACTTTGGCCAGGGCGGCGAGGAACTCATCCTTGGGCCAATAGCCGATGTGGCGGGCCACTTCCCGGCCGGAGGGATCAAAGACCACCTGGGTGGGCATCACCATGATCTTGTGGAACTGGGCTTCCCGGGCGTACTGGGTGACATAGAAGTTGCGGATCAGGGCGCGGCTGCCAAACCGCTCCTGCAGGTCAGCCAGGACGGGCTGCATCTTCACGCAGGGGATGCAGGTGGGGCCGCCGAACTCAATCACGGTCCACTTCTGCGCTGCGAGGATCTGGGTGAGCCCGGCGGGATCAAGGGCGGGCACGGTCCCTTCGGCGGCCAGCGACAAGCAACCGATGGCGGCCAGGACGATGTGGCGAGGAAGCGACATGGGAGCTCCGTAGGTTGGTCAAGACCAGGGGTGGGACTGCCTCAGACCTTGATCAGCGCCAGGATTTCGTCCGTGCTCGCCACCCGCCCCTGGAACTTGAGCTGACCCTCTATGGCGAGCGCCGGCGTGCTGAGGACGCCACGGGCCACCATGGCGGCGTAGTCGGAGACCTTCACGACCTCGTGCGCCCCACCGGACTGCGCCGCAGCCTCCTTGGCGTGCTTCTCCATGGTCTGGCACTTCAGGCAGCCGGGACCGAAGACTTCGATGAGCATGGGAGCTCCTAGAGGATGGCGTTGAAGAGGTAGCCCACCAGCAGGATGCCGATGGACACGACGCTGACGAAGGTGGCGATGAGGCGGGGGCGCATCACCTTGCTGAGGATGATGGTCTCGGGCAGCGATAGCCCAATGACGGCCATCATGAACGCCAGGGTGGAGCCCAGGGCCGCGCCCTTGCCCAGCAGGGCTTCCACGATGGGCATGACGCCGGCAGCGTTGGAGTAGAGCGGCACACCGATGAGCACCGCCAGGGGCACGCTGTACCAGTGGTTCTTGCCCAGCAGGCTCGCCATGAAGCTCTCCGGCACATAGCCGTGGATGAAGGCGCCCACCGCGATGCCCGCCAGGATGTAGGGCCAGACCTTGCCGACGATCTCCTGCACACCCTGCACCGCCAGATCGATGCGGGCGGGAAGCGTGGGGGTGGCCTCCTCAAGCTCGCCCATGGCGGGGCCCTTCAACGCATCCTGCACCCACCCCTCCAGGTAGCGCTCCATCTTCAGCTGCCCAATGATCAGGCCCGCCGTGAAGGCGATGGCCAGGCCCGTCCCGGCATAGATGGCAGCGATCTTCCAGCCGAACATGGCGAAGAGCATCCCCAGCGCGACCTCATTGATCATGGGGGCAGCCACCAGGAAGCTGAAGGTCACGCCGAGGGGTACGCCGGCGCGTAGGAAGCCGATGAACAGCGGCACCGCCGAGCAGGAGCAGAAGGGCGTGACGATGCCGAAGAGGGAGGCCAGGGCATTGCCGAGGCCGGGGCGGCGCTTGGAGAGGGCATCCCGGACCCTGCCTGGGTTCACGAAGGTCTGGATGAACGTGACGATGAAGACCACCAGTGTCAGCAGCAGCAGGACCTTCGGTGTGTCGTAGAACAGGAAGGCCACCGCCTCGCCCAGGTGCGACTTGGGGGCAAGGCCCAGGAGACGGAAGGCGAGCCACTCGGACACCGCATGGTTCACGGCATACAGAACCACCCACAGGGGCAGGGCCAATAGCAGCCAGCCACCGCGCCGGAAGGCGGAGGGCTGAGTCAGTCCATCAGGCATGGGTCGCCACGCGCTCTGCCGGGACTTCCCGCTGGGCCTTCGCACAGACCACGGAGATGGCCATGGCCTTCACGGCCTCCGCGCGGAGGCGGTCCCGCTGCACCTCGGGGAGCGCGGCCGCCTCGCCAAGGAGGCCCCTGAGGAAGGGGGTCGCTTGCTCCTGGGGAACGAGGGACATGAACACCCAGCGACCGTCCTTCCGCTCGACCACGAAGCCCGCCCGCCGCAGCTCCCGCAGGGCCTCGGACACCGAGGACTGCGGTACCTGCAGGGTCTCGGCAATCTGGCAGACGCACAGCTCACCTGGCTCAAGGAGGGACAGGACACGGAGGCGCAGGGGGTGCGCAACTGCCTTCAGGCACTCCACCAGGGTTCGCAGCTCGTGGGCCATGGCGGGTTCCTCCTGTTGAGCGCCCTCTGTGCCGGTCTGCAAACCTGGGCCGGAGGGACAACAATTAGTATAAATCGGAAAATATCGAAATGTCAGATTGAAGTCTGCTTTTGCTCCCATGGCCTTCATGGTGAGGGCGCAAGCCCTCGCCATGAAGGCCATTTAGGTCCTCCTGCGGTAGGATCAAACCACACCACAAGGGACTTCCATGCGCATCGGCATCCTGGGATATGGCCGCTTCGGCTGTGCGCTTGGTGCCCTGCTGGCGGAAGCCGGCCATGCCTACCGGGCCTGGGATCCCGTGGCGGAGGTCCCGGCAGACTGTCGCGCCGCCAGCCTGCAGGACCTGGCTGCCACCCAGGACATCCTGGTGCTGGCCGTGCCGGTGCCGGCTTTGGAGCCGGTGCTCCGGCAGCTGGCCCCCCTGCTCCGGCCAGATCAGCTGGTCCTAGATGTGGGCAGCGTCAAGGCGGGCCCCTGTGCTCTGCTGGATCGCTACCTCGGCGCCACCGTTCCCCACGCCGGCACCCACCCCCTCTTCGGGCCCGTGAGTCTGGCCCGGGCCGAGCGCCCACTGCGGGTGGTGCTCTGTCCTTCGACGCTTCATCCGGCTGCGGCGGACCAGGTGCAGGCCCTCTTCCAGGGCCTGGGCTGCGAGGTGCTGCGCCAGAGCCCCGAGGACCATGACCGCATCATGGCCACCACCCATGCCCTCACCTTCTTCATCGCCAAGGGCCTGCTGGCCGTTGGAGCCGGGGCGGAGCTGCCCTTCACGCCGCCCTCCTTCCACGCCATTGCCCACACCCTGGAGTCCGTGCAGGAGGATGCGGGCCACCTCTTTGCCGTGCTGCAGAACCAGAACCCCTTCGCCGCGGGAGCCCGCGAAGGTCTGCTGGAGGCTCTGGGGGCCATTCATTCCAGCCTGGCTGAGGCGGTGGAGACGGGGGACGAAGAGCGCCTCTCCATCCCTGACCTGGGCACACGCTCCCCGGTGCTCCAGGAAGCCCGGGATCACATCGATACCCTGGACCAGGAGCTGGTGGCCCTGCTGGCACGCCGCACGGAGCTGGGGCTGCGGGCGGGCCGCGCCAAGGCCGAACTGGGACTGCCCATCCACGATCCC
>CAITBU010000127.1 GCA_903890595.1 uncultured Holophagaceae bacterium
AAGGCGATGACCTCCCGGATGTTGGTGACGCCCGCCAGCAGCATCACGAGGCGGTCCAGGCCCAGGGCCAGGCCCCCGTGGGGCGGCGCTCCGAAGCTGAGGGCATCCAGCAGGAACCCGAACTTGGCGCGGGCCTCCTCGGCACCGATGCCAATGGCCCGGAACATGCGGCTCTGGGTCTCTGCATCGTGGATGCGGATGCTGCCGCCGCCCACCTCGAAGCCGTTGAGCACGAGGTCGTAGGCCACGGCGCGGCAGCGGCCGGGGTCGGACTCCAGCAGCTCGAGATCATCCGGGTGGGGGCTGGTGAAGGGGTGGTGGCAGGCGATGAAGCGCTGGTGCTCGTCGTTCCACTCCAGCAGGGGGAAGTCGACGACCCATAAAAACGCGAATGCGTTTTTATCCAGTAAAAGCCTCGATAGGTCTGGGTTGGGTTCCTGGGCCGCCAGCTCTGCGGCGAGCTTGACGCGGAGGTCACCGAGGATGCGGCTGGTCTGGGCGTCGGTGCCCATGGCGAAGATGGCCAGGCCCTCGCCGCTCACGCCCAGGCGGGCCTGCAGGGCGGCCTCGTCGGCGGGCTCGAGGAACTTCTTGAAGCTGCTGGCCAGTCCGTCCTTGCCCCACTTGGCGTAGGGCAGGCCGCCGGCGCCCAGCTGCTTGGCCTGCTCCTGGTAGCCATCCAGCACCTTGCGGCTGAGGCCACCGGCCACCTCGCCGGGGAAGAAGAGGGCCCGCACCCGGCGCTGGCCGTTGCTCTCGGCGGCTGCCCGGAACAGGTTGAAGCCGCTGGCCGCAAACAGGTCGGTGACGTCCTGGAGCACCAGGGGGCAGCGCAGGTCCGGTTTGTCCGAGCCGTAGCGCTCCATGGCGTCCCGGTAGGCGAGGCGGGGGAAGGGCGCCTGGACCGTGCGACCGGCCAGGGGGGCCAGCTTCTCCATGAGGGACTCGATGACGCCCTGGACATCCTCCTGGCGTACGAAGCTCATCTCCACGTCCACCTGGGTGAACTCGGGCTGGCGGTCGGCGCGCAGGTCCTCGTCCCGGAAGCAGCGGCAGATCTGGACGTAGCGCTCGAAGCCGCTCACCTGGAGCAGCTGCTTGAAGAGCTGGGGGCTCTGGGGCAGGGCGAAGAACTCGCCGGGATGGACGCGGCTGGGGACCAGGTAATCCCGGGCCCCCTCGGGGGTGGACTTGGTGAGGATGGGGGTCTCGAACTCGATGAACCCCTGCTCCCGGAAGTGGTTGCGGATGAGGTGGGTGGTCTCGCTGCGGAGCAGCATGTTGCGTTGGAGCTGGTCGCGGCGCAGGTCCAGGAAGCGGTGGGTGAGGCGCAGGTCTTCCCCCACGTTCTCGTCGTCCAGGGGGAAGGGCAGGGGCGCGGCGGTGTTGAGGATGCGTAGCTCCGTGAGCCGCACCTCCACGTCGCCGGTGGCCAGGTTGGGGTTCTTGCTCTGGCGCTCGGCCACCACGCCTTCCACGGCCAGCACGAACTCGCTGCGCACGGCTTTCAGACGGGTCAGGAGGGCGGGGTCCGCCGTCTCCTCGTTGGCCACCAGCTGGATCAGGCCCGTCCGATCCCGGAGGTCCAGGAAGACCAGAGAGCCCAGGTTCCGGGCCCGGCGGCACCAGCCCAGCAACCGGACGGTCTGGCCGGCATGGGCAAGGCGGAGGTCACCGTTGGGGTGAGTGCGTTGGAAGTCGCCGAGGCGGTCGAGTTTCATGGCCTTCCAGGATCGCACCCGGAGCGGTTCTTCTCAAGCCCGACAGTGCGTTTCAGGCCGTCGGCGCGGGATGCCAGCGGGTCCACAGGGCTTTGCACCACAGGCGGAGGCGGTCCATGTAGAGGTAGATCACGGGGGTGGTGTAGAGGGTCAGCAGCTGGCTGAGCAGCAGGCCTCCGACGATGGCGATGCCCAGGGGCTGGCGCAGCTCTGAGCCGGTGCCCATGCCGATGGCCAGGGGGAGGCCGCCCAGCAGCGCCGCCATGGTGGTCATGGTGATGGGCCGGAAGCGCAGGAGGCAGGCCTGGAAGATGGCCTGCTCGGGGGTCACGCCCTCCCGGCGCTCCACCTCGATGGCGAAGTCGATCATGAGGATGGCGTTCTTCTTCACGATGCCGATGAGCAGGATGATGCCGATGAAGGCGATGACGCTCAGCTCGGTCTTCCAGGCCAGGAGGGCCAGGAGGGCTCCCACCCCCGCCGAGGGCAGGGTCGAGAGAATGGTAATGGGGTGAATGAGGCTCTCGTAGAGCATCCCCAGCACGATGTAGACCACCAGCACGGCAGCGATCACCAGGATGGGCTGGTTGGCCAGGGAGGCCTTGAAGGCCTGGGCTGTGCCCATGTAGCTGCCCCGCAGGGTGCCGGGCATGCGGATGTCCTGCTGGGCCCGGTCAATGGCCTCCACCGCATTCCCCAGGGCCACGCCCACGGGCAGGTTGAAGGACAGGGTCACGGAGGGCTGCTGGCCCTGATGGTTCACCGAGAGGGCGGTGTTGCGGCGCTCCAGGCGGGTGAAGCCGCTCAGGGGGACCAGGTTCCCGGTGTTGGACCGGACGTAGATGTGGCGCAGGCCTTCCGGCGTCTGCATGAAGGGCGTGTCCACCTCCATGACCACGTGGTACTGGTTCAGGGGCGTGTAGATGGTGGAGACGAAGCGCTGGCCGAAGGCGTCGTAGAGGGCGCTGTCGATGGCCTGGGGGCTGACGCCCAGGCGGGAGGCCGTGGTGCGGTCGATGACCAGGGAGGCCTCCAGCCCCTTGTTCTGGAGGTCCGTGTTCACGTCCGTGACCTGGGGGATGGTGCGGAGCTTGGCCAGCACCCGGGGCGCCCACTCCAGTAGCTCCCGCGTGTCCTCGCCCTGGAGCGTGTACTGGTACTGGCTGCTGGAGGCCCGACCCCCCAGGCGGAGATCCTGCACAGGCTGCATGAACAGGGTCCCACCAGGGATGTGGGCGGTCTTGCCCCGCAGGCGGCCGATGATCTGGTCGGCGGTGTCCTTGCGCTGGTTGTTGGGCTTGAGGGCGGCGAACATGCGGCCCGTGTTGCCCCCGCCCACGAAAGCGGTGACGTTCTCCACGGCGGGGTCCGCCTGGACGATGGCCACATATTGCGTCATGAGCTTCTCCATGCCGCCGAAGGAGATGTCCTGGGCGGCCTGGATGGACCCGGTGATGCGGCCGGTGTCCTGCTGGGGGAAGAAGCCCTTGGGGATGAACCAGTAGAGGGCCAGGGTGGTGAGGAGGGTGACGAACCAGGTCGTCAGGGTCAGGAGGGGATGCTTCAGTACCCAGCCCAGAGACCGCTCGTAGCCGCCCATGACCCAGCGCAGGGCGCGGTCACTGGCCTGGAACAGCCGGCCGTGCTTTTCCTCCGAGGCGGGCCGCAGGATGCGGGAGCACATCATGGGCGTGGTGGTCAGCGAGATCACCATGGAGATGGCGATGGCCACGGACAGGGTGACTGCGAACTCCCGGAACAGGCGGCCCACGATGCCGCCCATGAGCAGGATGGGGATGAACACCGCGATGAGCGAGATGCTGATGGAGACCACGGTGAAGCCGATCTCCTTGGCGCCGTGGAGGGAGGCCTCCATGGGACTCATGCCGTTCTCGAGGTGGCGGGTGATGTTCTCCACCACCACGATGGCGTCATCCACGACGAAGCCTGTCGCCACCGTGAGGGCCATGAGGCTGAGGTTGTCGATGGTGTAGCCCAGCAGGTACATGACGCCGAAGGTCCCGATGAGGGAGACCGGCACGGCCACGCTGGGGATGAGGGTGGAGCGCACGCTCCGCAGGAAGACGAAGACCACCAGGATGACCAGGACGATGGAGATGCACAGGGCGATCTGGACATCGTGCACCGAGGCCCGGATGGTGCGGGTGGCGTCGATGAGCACCTTCAGCTCGACGGTGGGTGGCAGGGAGCCCTGGAGCTGGGGCAGCAGGGCTCGGACGCGGTCCACGGTCTCGATGATGTTGGCGTCCGGCTGCCGGAAGATGGGCACCATGATGGCCGGGACGCCGTTGGACAGGCCGGAGTTGCGGACGTTCTCCACGGAGTCCGTCACCCGGGCCACGTCACCGAGGCGCACGGCATTGCCGTTGCGGTAGCGGAGGATGAGGGGCAGGTAGTCCGAGGCCCCCATGAGCTGGTCATTGGTGGTGATGGACCAGCTGGTCCCGCCGCTGCTGAGGTCGCCCTTGGGGCGGTTCAGGTTGGCGGCGGAGATGGCCAGCCGCACATCGTCCAGACCCAGACCCTGGGCATTCAGGAGCGCCGGGTTCACATCCACCCGCACGGCGGGCAGGGCACCGCCCCACACGAAGACCTGGCCCACCCCTTCGACCTGGGACAGCTTCTGCTGCAGGATCGAGGAGGCAATGTCGTACATGCGCTCACGGGGGATCAGGCTCGAGGTGAGGGCCAGCAGCATGATGGGCGAATCGGCGGGATTCACCTTGCGGTAGTTCGGGTTGTTCGGCAGGTTGGCGGGGAGGTCGCCCCGGGCGGCGTTGATGGCGGCCTGCACATCCCGGCCGGCGGCATCGATGTTGCGGCCCAGGTCGAACTGGAGCGTGATGTTGGTGGAGCCCAGGCTGCTGGCGGAGGTCATCTCCGTGATGCCGGCAATGCGGCCGAACTGGCGCTCCAGCGGCGTGGCCACGGAGGAGGCCATGGTCTCGGGGCTGGCTCCCGGCAGGCCCGCTGAGACCTGGATGGTGGGGAACTCCACCTGGGGCAAGGGCGAGACCGGCAGGAACTGGTAGGCAATGGCCCCCAGCAACGCCAAGGCCACGGTCAGCAGGGTCGTGGCCACGGGGCGGCGGATGAAGGGGGTGGAGATGCTCACCGCATCGCTTGCTCCAGGCGTGCCGCCTGGAGATGGCTGCCGCCTAGGCGGCAGCAGGCAAGGGAGGGGGCAATGAAGGTCATTCGCTTATGCTTTTGGGCGAAGCCCGGTGCGCCCCGCGCAGGCGGCGAGCCAGGCGATCAAAGGCCAGGTAGATGACCGGCGTCGTGTAGAGGGTCAGTACCTGGCTGAAGATGAGGCCGCCGACGATGACGATGCCCAGGGGGCGGCGCAGCTCGGCGCCCACGCCGGAGCCGAGGGCCAGCGGCACGCCGCCGAGCATGGCGGCCATGGTGGTCATGATGATGGGCCGGAAGCGCAGCAGGGAGGCCTGGTAGATGGCCTGTTCCGGCGGCAGACCCTCCTTGCGCTCAGCCTCCAGGGCGAAGTCGATCATCATGATCGCGTTCTTCTCCACGATGCCGATGAGCAGGATGATGCCGATGAGGGCGATGACGCTGAAGTCCGTGCGGCAGAGCATGAGCGACAGAAGGGCCCCCACGCCCGCCGAGGGCAGGGTGGACAGGATCGTGATGGGGTGGATGTAGCTCTCGTACAGCACGCCCAGCAGGATGTAGACCGTGAGCACCGCCGCCAGGATGAGGAGGGGCGTGTTGGTGAGGGAGGCGCCGAAGGCCTGGGCCGTCCCCTGGAAGCCGGCCTTGAGGCTGGGGGGCAGGTCCATATCCTGACGCACCCGCTGCACGGCCTTCACCGCTTCCCCGAGGCTCACGCCCGGGGCCAGGTTGAAGGAGATGGTGGCGGTGGGGAACTGGCCCTGGTGGTTCACCGCCAGAGGGGCGGTCAGGGTCTCGATGCGCGTGAAGGCGCTGATGGGGACGGAGCCTCCGGAGGCAGAGCGCACGTAGATGTTCTGCAGATCCTCCGGGCGCTGGTACTGGCCTGGCTGGGCCTCCAGCACCACCCGGTACTGGTTCAGCTGGGTGAACATGGTGGAGATCTGGCGCTGGCCGAAGGCGTCGTAGAGGGCGTCATCCAGCATCTGGGGCGTGATGCCCAGGCGGGAGGCGGTGGTGCGGTCCAGGGTGATGCGCACCTGCAGGCCGGCGTTCTGCTGATCGCTGGCCACATCCCGCAGCTCCGGCAAGGCCGAGAAGCGCTCCACGAAGCGGGGCACCCACTCGGCCAGCTCCTTGGCATCGGCGTCTTCCAGGGAGTACTGGTACTGGGTGCGGCTGACCCGGTCTTCCACGGTGAGGTCCTGCACCGGCTGGAGGTAGAGGCGGATGCCGTCCACCTTGGCAAGGTTGGGCTGCAGACGGCGGATGATGTCGCTGGCGCCGAGCCGCCGCTCCTCCAGGGGCTTCAGGTTGATCTGGATGCGGCCGCTGTTGAGGGTGGTGTTGGTGCCGTCGATGCCAATGAAGGACGACAGGCTGGCCACCGCCGGATCTTTGAGGATCTCCGTGACCAGGGCCTGCTGTCGCTCGGCCATGGCCGGGAAGGAGACGGTCTGCGGGGCCTCGGAGATGCCCAAGATCACGCCCGTGTCCTGCACCGGGAAGAAGCCCTTGGGCACGGCGATGTAGAGGAGGACCGTGGAGGCCAGGGTGGCCAGGGCCACCACCAGGGTGGCGGTCTGGTGCTTGAGCACCACGGTGAGGGTGCGGCCGTAGAAGGCGATGATCCGCTGGAAGACCCGCTCCGAGGATTGGTAGAAGCGGCCCTGCTGCTCCGGTGGGGTGTGCTTCAGGAGCTTGGCGCACATCATGGGCGTCAGGGTCAGGGACACCACGGCCGACACCAGGATGGTGACGCTGAGGGTGACGGCGAACTCGCGGAAGAGGCGGCCCACGATGTCGCCCATGAACAGCAGCGGGATCAGCACGGCGATGAGGGACACGGTAAGGGACAGGATGGTGAAGCCGATCTGGCCCGAGCCCTTCAGCGCCGCCTGGAGGGGCGGCTCGCCCTCTTCGATGTAGCGCATGATGTTTTCGATCATGACGATGGCATCGTCCACCACGAAGCCTGTGGAGATGGTCAGAGCCATGAGCGTCAGGTTGTTCAGGCTGTAACCCAGGAGGTACATCACCCCGAAGGTGCCCACCAGGGACAGGGGCACGGCCACGCTGGGGATGATGGTGGCGGCCAGGGTGCGTAGGAACAGGAAGATGACCATCACCACCAGGGCGATGGTGAGCATCAGCTCGAACTCCACGTCCTCCACGGAGGCGCGGATGGTGACCGTCCGGTCCGTGAGGATGGTGAGCTCCACCGCCGCCGGCAGGGAGGCGCGGAGCTGGGGCAGAAGCAGCTTCACCCGGTCCACCACGGCGATGATGTTGGCGCCGGGCTGGCGCTGGATGTTCAGGATGACCGCAGGGGACTGCTCGGGGTGGCCATCATTCGACTCCCCCTTCCAAGCGGCGAGGCGGGCGTTTTCGACATCGTCACTGACCGTGGCGATCTCCGACAGCAACACCGGTGCGCCGTTCCGGTAGGCCACCACCAGCGGCCGGTAGTCCTCGCTGCTGAGCAGCTGGTCATTGGCGCCGATGGCGTAGGCCTGGCGGATGCCATCGAAGCTGCCCTTGGCCTGGTTGACATTGCTCTGGGCCACGGCCGTGCGCACATCGCCCAGGGTGAGACCCCGGGAGGCCAGGGCGGCGGGGTTGGCCTGGATGCGCACTGCTGGCTTCTGGCCGCCGCTGATGCTGACCAGACCCACGCCCGGCAGCTGCGAGATCTTTTGGGCCAGGCGCGTGTCGGCAAAGTCCTCGACCTTGGACAGGGGCAGGGTCTTGGAGGTCAGGGCCAGGGTCAGGATGGGGGCGTCAGCCGGGTTGATCTTGCTGTAGATGGGCGGATTCGGGAGGTTGGCAGGCAGGTAGGTGCCGGCCGCATTGACGGCGGCCTGGACCTGCTGCTCAGCCACGTCGATGTTGAGGTCCAGCACGAACTGGAGGGTGATGATGGAGCTGCCGCCGGAGCTGTTGGAGGACATGCGGTTCAGGCCGGGCAGCTGGCCGAACTGGCGCTCCAGCGGGGCGGTGATGGCCGAGGCCATGACCTCCGGGCTGGCGCCGGGATAGAAGGTGACCACCTGGATGGTGGGGTAGTCCACCTGGGGCAGGGCGGAGACGGGTAGCTGCCGGAAGGCCAGGATGCCCACCAGGAGCATCCCCACCATCAGCAGCGACGTGGCGATGGGCCGCAGGATGAAGGGCCGGGAGGGATTCAAGGTCTCAGCCCTTGGCGCCGGCGGGCTTCGGCAGGGCCACCTTGGCACCGGGCCGCAGCTTTTCCAGGCCATCGGTCACGACGGTCTCACCGCCCTGCAGGCCCTTCTTCACGGCGGTCTCGTCCCCATCCGTGGCCTCCAGCTCAATGGGGCGCAGCTCCACGGTGGCGTCAGGCTTCACGACGTAGACGAAAGCCCCCTGGGGACCCCGCTGGACGGCGGCCGTGGGGACGATGACCACCTCGCGCAAGGTGTCCACCAGCAGACGCGCGTTCACGAACTGGTTGGGAAAGAGGGCCTTGTCATCGTTGGGGAAGAGGGCCTTGAGGCGCACGGTTCCGGTGGTGAGATCCACCTGGTTGTCGGTGGCCGCCAGGGCGCCGAGGGCCAAGCGGGCCCGGAGGTCCCGGTCCCAGGCCTCCACGGGCAACCGGCCTTCCTTGGCGGTCTGGCCCAGCACCTTCTGGATGCTATCGGCAGGCACGGCGAAGACCACGTTGATGGGCTGCAGGGGGGTGATGGTGGCCAGGCCGCCGGCATCGGTGGCGCGCACCATGTTGCCGGCATCCACAAGCCGCAGGCCCACGCGACCCGAGGTCGGGGCGGTGATGCGGCTGTACACCAGGTTGAGCTTGGCGCTCTCCACCGCAGCCTGATCGGCCTTGAGGGCCGCCTCGTACTGGGTCACGGCAGCATTCTGGGTGTCCAGCTGCTGGCGGGAGAGGATGCCCTGTCCCACGAGGGACTGGAAGCGCTTCTGATCGGCCACGGCGTTGTCCCGGACGGCCTGGTCCTTGGCCAGCTGGCCCTCGGCCTGCATGAGCTGAACCTGGAAGGGGCGGGGATCAATCTCGGCCAACAGATCGCCTTCCCGCACCATCTGGCCCTCGGTGAAGGCAACGCGGAGGAGCTGTCCATCCACGCGGCTCTTGACGGTGACACTGTTGATGGCGGTGACGGTGCCGAGGCCCGTGATGCGGACGGCCATATCGCCCTTGCGGGCCTGAGCTACGGAGACCGGCACGGGTCGGCCGCCGCCGGCGACCGCCTCCTTCTTGCTGCTGCGGAAAAAGATGCCGAGGAGCAGGAGCGTCGCTGCGCCGCCAATGATCCAGGGACGCCAGCCTGAAAGCAGGCCAGAGCGGGTGGTTTCAGGAGCAGTGACAGTGGAGTCCATGGGTGATCCAGGCTGAGGCGCAGGGGCGGGGGGCCGGGCGGGGAGGCCGCCCGGAGGGTCATTTCGATCCGGCAGAAACCCCTTGGAGGCTGGGGGTGAGCATGGCATCCAGGTTGCTGATCATGAGGTTGAACCCCAGCCGCATGGCGGCCTGGTGGTCGGGGCTCATGCCGGCGACGACCTGCCCACGGATGCCCGTGGCCAGGGTCTGAAGCTCTTGCGCCAGGGGCAGGGAGGCAGGGGGCAGGCTGATGAGAATGCGCCGGCCGTGACGGGGGTCAGGCTGGGTGTGGACGAGGCCCCGCTCGGCCATGGCCTTCACCACGCGGCTGGCGGTGGGGTCGTCCATCCAGACCTGCTTGGCCAAGGGGTGGAGGGACTGGGGCCCCTGCTCCAGCAGCACCAGGATCACCCAGAACTGCTGGAGGGTGATCCCGTAGGGGGCTATCTGGGCTGTAACCACGTGCTTTAAGCGGCGACGCACCGCCGAGGCCAAGGTGCCAAGGCCAGCGTGAGAGAGGGGGTCAGGCAGATGTTCTTGCATAAGCAAGAATCTTCAGGGCCTGGAAGCCTCGTGTCAATGGGTATATGGGCTGGAGTCCGGGGCTACTTCCCCCGGGCGCCGGGCCGGGAGGGGTGGCGACCGCGTTCCCCACGGGGAGGCTGGCCCGAGGAGGCGGGGCGGGCGGACCGGGAGGGTCCCCGCCCGCCGCTCTGGCGGCCGGTCTGGATGGGTTCGGCAGGGATGGAGGGGTCCGGGGCAAAGCCCGCCACCACTTCCTTGGGCAGATCCTTGCGGAGCAGCTTCTCGATGTCCCGCAGCAGGCGCTGCTCATCCACGCAGACCAGGGAGAGAGCCTCGCCCTCGGTGCCGGCCCGGCCGGTGCGGCCGATGCGGTGGATGTAGTCCTCGGGGACCTGGGGCAGCTCGTAGTTCACCACGTGGGGCAGCATGTCGATGTCCAAGCCACGGGCGGCGATGTCCGTGGCCACGAGCACGCGGATGGAGCCCTTCTTGAAGTCCTCGAGTGCCTTGATGCGCTGGGGCTGGCTCTTGTTGCCGTGGATGGCCATGGAGTCGATGCCATCCCGGTCGAGCTGCTCGGAGAGGCGGTTGGCGCCGTGCTTGGTGCGGGTGAACACCAGCACCTGATCGAGCTTCCGGGTGGTGATGATGTGGGCCAGCAGGGCGCGCTTGCGCTCCCGGTCCACGGGGTGGACCACCTGGCGCACCAGCTCAGCGGCGGTGTTCTGGGGGGTGATCTCCACCAGGGCGGGGGTCTTCAGGAACTTGGAGGCCAGCTGCTTGATCTCGTCCGTGAAGGTGGCCGAGAAGAGCAGGGTCTGGCGACGGGCCGGCAGCAGGGCCAGGATCTTCTGGATGTCGCGGATGAAGCCCATGTCGAGCATGCGGTCCGCTTCGTCCAGGATCAGGATGTCGAGCTGGCTGAAGTTGAGGTTGCCCTGGCCCTGGTGATCCAGCAGGCGGCCGGGGGTGGCCACGACGATCTCGCAGCCGGCGCGGAGGGCCTTGGTCTGGGGGTTGATGTTCACGCCACCGAAGATGGTGGTGGAGCGCAGGGGGATGTGCTTGCCGTAGGTGCGGACGCTCTCTTCCACCTGGAGCGCCAGCTCACGGGTGGGGGTGAGGATGAGGGCGCGGATGGGGTGGCGGGCCGGGGAGGCCGAGCTGTTCGCATGGGGCGCCAGCATCTGCAGCAGGGGCAGGGTGAAGCCGGCGGTCTTGCCGGTTCCCGTCTGGGCCCGCGCCATCAGGTCGCGACCCTCCAGCACCAGGGGAATGGCCTGGACCTGGATGGGGGTGGGGGTTTCGTAGCCCTGCTCGCGCACGGCACGGAGAAGCTCGGGCATGAGCCCGAGGGTATCGAAGGACATAAGTACTCCTGGAGGGCCCGCCCGCAGAAAAGTTCTGGGGGCCCGGTCAGGGCGAAAAGGGGGTTTCGAACTTCAAAAGAGGCGGAGACCGGGGGTCGCCTACGAGCACGAAGGAATTACCCTACCACACTGGTCAGGAATTAGCCAGCCTTGCGGTCACTTCGGCCAGGG
>CAITBU010000128.1 GCA_903890595.1 uncultured Holophagaceae bacterium
GGAAGAGCGCTTCGAAGTGAGCATCTACCTGCCGGTCCTGGGCAAGCGGATCCTGGGCGGGCACTTGGCACCCTTGCGAGGAGCCGCTTCCGGCGCTTCCGGCCAGATCCTGCTCTTTCAGGACCTCACGGACTTCAAGGCCCTGGAGGACCGCACCCGCATCAGCGAGCGCATGGCTGCCATCGGGCAGCTGGCTGCGGGCCTGGCCCATGAGCTGCGCAACCCCTTGGCCTCCATCACGGGCTGCGTTCAGCTGCTGCGCAAGGAGGACCCTGCGGTGGGCGTCTCCCGGCGGGTCTTGGGCATCCTGGACCGGGAGTCCGTGCGGGTGGGGGCCATCGTCACGGACTTTTTGGACTTCGCCCGCCCCGCTCCCGCGGCGCACGCACTGCTCGCCCTACCCCGGGTCTGCGAGGAGGTGCGCTCCAGCTGGGAGATGGATCCCCGCACCGGCGGCCTGACCCTGCTCATGGACCCTCCGCCTGCCCTGACCTTCATGGCCGACCCCGCAGGCCTCCACCGGGCCCTCATGAACCTCCTCAGCAACGCCCGCAAAGCCGTAGCGGGGGCTGAACAGCCCACCATCAGCCTGCAGTGCGCCCTCCAGGAACACCGACTGACCATTACGGTAGCCGACAGCGGCTGCGGGATGACGGAGGAGCAGCTCGATCGGCTGTTCGTCCCCTTTGCCGGGACCTTCGAGGAAGGCACTGGGCTGGGGATGAGCCTGGTCTACAAGTTCGTGGAGGCCATGGGCTGGCGCCTGGAAGTGCACAGCGCCCCGGGCCTGGGTACCCAGGTTGGGATTCACATTCCCTTGCCAAGTGGCAAGGAAGGCATGGCGTCAGAGGCAGACCGGGACTAAACTTCGGCCAGACATCCAACATCTATTCAGCACCACCCTTGCATGGTCCACGCTTTGCCTGCCAAAGTGGATCATCCCCTTCCAGCCTGCGTCTGCCGCCTTTCGAGGCCAGCCCACCCAGGTCGGTCGGGTCGGCCCTCGGCCGAAACCTTTGACAGGACCCGCCGAACACCCGGCCCCAGGATCTCGATATGAACCGGAAGCTCATTCGACCCAACCTCAGCGAGCTCAAAGATCGATTGGGCATACACCCCAAGAGTGCCGGGGTGGAACCCCTGACGCCTGTCCCGCCTGCGCTGACGCCCTCTGGCGAGCCTAATCCAGCCACCAACCCGGCGGCGGCTACGGCCCCGCAGGGCCTGGGCAGCCCCCGCCGCAAGATCGCCCCGCCCGAGCAGACCAACGCCGAGAGCTTCTACTACCTCAAGCAGATGCAGTCCAAGACCCCCATGGTCATCGTGCTCCAGGACGACGAGAAGGTGCGGGGCGTCATCGAGTGGTATGACAAGCACTGCTTGAAGATCAACCGGGTCAAGGAGCCCAACGTGCTCGTTCCCAAGCACAACATCAAGTACATCTACAAGCAGGATGAGGAGCCCCGGATCCGTCGCAGCCGGGCCACCAAGCGGGAGGAACCCACCCCCGCCGACCTCGAGATTCCGGCCTTCGACTGATCCCGTGGACGCTGGACCTGTCCTGACCCGCCGCCCCCGCCTCGCCATCAGCCTGGGGGATCCCTGCGGCATCGGGCCGGAGCTGCTGGTGCGCAGCCTGCCTGCCCTGACGAACGAGGCTGACCTCATCGTGGTGGGGCCGAGAGCGGGACTGGAGCTGCTGCCGCCTCCTGCGGATGCTTCCGTGGCCTGGACCCTGACCCCGCCCACAGGTCCCCTGCCTGCGGGCTTCCTGGGGCAGGCCTGGGGCCTCCAGGTGACCGGTCCAGGTGGCACCAGCGCCTCGGCCCTCTGGCTGGATCCCACCCCCGAGGTGGTCGCCGCAGACCTGCGCCTGGGCTATCTCTCTGCCGCCAGCGGGCGGGCCACGGTGGCAGCCATCCGCACTGCGGCAGGGCTGGCGCTGGAGGGCACCGTGGACGCCCTGGTGACCCTGCCCATGGCCAAGGCGGCGGCCCACCTGGCGGGCTTCGACATCCCGGGGCACACGGAGTTTCTGCAGGCCCTGGCGGGGGTTCCCATCACCCGCATGGCCTTCTTCAGCCCCACCCTCAACGTGGTGCTCCACACCGTCCACCAGAGCCTGCGTTCGGTGGTGGAGGACCTCGACGCCCGCGCTGTGGCCGAGACCCTCGCCTTCTCAGCCCACCAGTTCCAGTTCCTCACGGGGCGCACAGGCCTGGCCGTGGCCCTCTGCGCCCTCAACCCCCACGCCGGGGAGCAGGGTGCCTTTGGCGGCGAGGAGGCCCTGCTAAACGAGGCCCTGCGCCAGGCTACGGCCAGCTTTCCAGCGGGACCAGAGGCACCCCGCTTCTCCGGTCCGCACCCCTCAGACAGCCTCTTCCTGCGGGCGGCCCGGGGCGAGTTCGACCTGATCATCGCCCTCTACCACGACCAGGGCCTCATCCCCGTGAAGCTCTTCGAGCCGGACCGGGCCGTGAACGTCACCCTGGGCCTGCCCTACGTGCGCACCAGTCCGGACCACGGCACCGCCTTCGACAAGGCCGGGCGCTGGTGTGCCGATCCCACCAACTTCCAGGCCGCTGCGGCCCTCGCCATCCACCTGGCCGGCCGGGCCCGTCCCACCGCCTGGGGTGGCCTTGCACCGTCCTGACAGACCGCTGGCAGGACGCTGCTGATGTAGGCTGGAGGCGGGAGGTGGCATGAGCACGGTGGCGGTGATCCTGGCAGCGGGTCTTGGGACCCGGATGAAGTCGAGCCTCCCCAAGGTGCTCCA
>CAITBU010000129.1 GCA_903890595.1 uncultured Holophagaceae bacterium
AAGGAGATCCCGTGCTTCTTCAGATTGGCGGTGGCCTTTGGTGGGTCCCATTCGAACTGAACCATACATACAGTGTATTGCTCCGTAAGTAGCCGTCAAGGTTGCCCCCGCCCCCAGTGCCATCCATGCTGGACAGATGCGCCGCCTGAAGGATCCCGCCGTCCACCGCCTCCGGGAGAAGGCCTCGGTCTTTCTGACGGAGCTGCACCCGGCCCGGGATTCGGGGGAGCGGGCGGCGGTGCTGGCCCTGCTACGCAAGCGGGACTTCGACGCCACCCACCACTGCAGTGCCTGGCGCGAGGGGGTGCCGGTGACGAGTCAGGGCGCCGATGACGATGGCGAGCCCTCGGGCACGGCGGGGCGGCCCATCCTGGCGGTGCTGGAGGGGGCCCAGGTCACGGACCTCATCGCCGTCTGCATCCGCTGGTACGGCGGCACCAAGCTGGGCACCGGCGGCCTGGTGCGGGCCTACACCGAGGGCGTCCAGGGTGCTCTGGCCGTGGCCGATGAGGCCGGGGCCTGGGCGGAAGTCCGCATCCTGCGCACCGGGACGCTCCGGGTGCCCGCCAGCCAGTCCCACCTGCCCTTCGCCCTCCTGGGGGCCTTTCCCACCGCCGAGCCCCTTGAACAGACCTTCAGCGGTGCCGACGCCGTCCTGCGCTTCCAGTGCCCCCCCGACCTCGCCCCCGCCCTGGACCACGCCTGGCAAGAGCGCAGCCGAGGCGGGAGCATCGCCTGGGACTGAACAAGGCCAAAACTGAGTTGAAAGCAAATAAACAGGGATGAAGGGGATGAAGGGGATAACTGCGTTCCTGATTTTCTCCGCTCTCCTCCGCGCCTCGGCTGTCCTCTGCGTTCCTTCCTTGTCTTTTCACTCCGACCCAGACGAAGCCAGGCTCAGTGATGCCCGGGGTCTTTCTCGCCCGCGGTGATGGCGATGGGGAGCTGGTTCTCCTTGGGTGGCAGGGGGCAGGTCGCAAAGATGGTGAAGGCGCAGGGCGGGTTGATAGCCCTGTTGAAGTCCAGGATGACCTTGTCGTTCTTGGCCAGATCGGCAGAGAGGAAGCGCCCGGCGGGGTAGGTTCCGCCGGTGCTGGTGGTGTCCTTGAAGATGATGAAGAGCTCCGTGTGACCGTCCTCTTCCTCGAGCATGGGCTCCAGGGTGAGCTCCCGCCCGCCCGCCTTGAAGCGCAGCAGGCCCGGGGCGGTCATGGGCGTGGTGGTGCCCAGCACCGTGGGGATGGCCCGCACCTGGGGCGTGGCGTAGGGCTCGAAGGTGGCCTCGATGCGCCAGGCCGGGTCCACCGGGTAGCGGGGGACGCCATGGAAGGCCTTGCGGGCGGGGTTCTCCGAGTCCCGGATGCGCACGGCGACACGGTCGCCCCGACGAATCAGGAAGAAGCGCACCCGCCCAGCCTGAAAGGTGTCGGGGCGGCCGTCGGCATCGGTCTTGAGGAGGGTCTCCGTCACCGGCTTGCCGTTGAGCAGGAGGCCGCTTCCCGGCGCTGGCTGGAAGCGGACCGAGGTGCCCTCCAGGACAAAGGCGCCGGCCTTGGCCGGGGCGGCCCAGGCGGGCAGTAGCACCGCTGAGTCCGGCGCCGAGCCGAGGGTGTTCACGCCAGGCTTGAGCCAGTCCCGCCCGATGAGCGTGAGCCACCCCTCCTCCGCCGCCAGCTGCGCCTCCCGCTCCGCATGCCAGGCATCCACCGAAGCCCGGTAGGGTTCCTGGGCGAAGGCCGCCGGGGCGAGGAGAAGCAGGGTGGCGAGGGTCGGTAGGCAGCGCATGGGCTCCATCTTATCGGGGTCTCTGGCCTAGGATGGGGGTGCACCCCGGAGCCCCCATGCGCCTCATGCTTGCCGCCCTGCTGCTCGCCCTCGCCGTGCCCGCTGCCGCCGGGGAGGGTCGCCGCCCGGTCCACACCTACTCCATCGTGGCCCGGGACGCCGCCACCGGGGACCTGGGCGTGGCCGTGCAGAGCCACTGGTTCTCCGTGGGCTCCGCCGTACCCTGGGCCGAGGCCGGGGTGGGCGCGGTGGCCACCCAGAGCTTCACCGAGCCCAGCTACGGCCCGCTGGGTCTGGCCCTCATGAAGGCGGGCAAGTCCGCCCCGGAGGCCCTCAAGGCCCTGCTGGCGGCGGATGCGGACCGGGAGGTGCGCCAGGTGGCCATGGTGGACGCCCAGGGACGCTCAGCGGCTCACACCGGCGCCAAGTGCATCCAGGCCGCCGGGCACGAGGTGGGCGAGGGCTTCACCGTGGAGGCCAACCTCATGGACAAAGCCACCGTCTGGCCCGCCATGGCCAAGGCCTTCAAGGGCGCCAAGGGCGACCTGGCCGATCGCCTGCTGGCGGCCCTCCGCGCCGCCCAGGCCGAGGGCGGCGACATCCGGGGCCAGCAGAGCGCCGCCATTCTCATCGTGAAGGGCAAGCCCTCAGGCCAGCCTTGGAACGACCGCCTCTTCGACCTCCGGGTGGAGGACAACCCGGACCCCCTGAAGGAGCTGGGCCGCCTCATCCAGCTGCGCCGGGCCTACCTCCTCATGGACGAGGGGGACGGCCATGTCACCGCTGGCAAGTGGGGCGAGGCCAAGGCTTCCTATGAAGCCGCCGCCAAGCTGGCCCCCGGCGTGTGGGAGATGCCCTTCTGGCAGGCCGTGGCCCTGGCCTCCAGCGGCAAGCGCGACGAGGCCCTGCCGATCTTCAAAAAAGTCTTCGCCGCCGAGCCCTTCTGGAAGCGCCTCGTCCCCAGGCTCGCCGAAGTCGACCAGCTCCCCAAGGACCCTGCCCTGCTCAAGGCGATCCAGGCGCAGTAAGCGAATACAAAGTGATTCACCACGAAGACGAGATGACCACGAAGCATCTGGAATATCCTTCTTCGTGGTCTTCCTGTCTTCTCGGCATCGGCTGCGCCGGTACGGGAGACAAACAGAAATGTCCCGTCTTCGTGGTGAATTCTTTTCTAAATGCTAAAGCTGAGGCACCCATGTCCCGACCCTGTCCCTGCGCCTCCAAGAAGCCCTACGACCGTTGCTGCGGCCCGTTCCATGCCGGGGCAGCGCTGCCGGCGACGGCGGAGCTGCTCATGCGCTCCCGCTATGCCGCCTACGCCCTGGCCAAGGTGGACTACCTCATCAGCACCCGCCCCGAGGCCATGCGCGCCGGGGAGAACCGCGATGAGCTCCGGGAGTACTGCAAGTCCGTGGTCTGCGTGGGCCTCAAGATCGTCGCCAAGGAGAAGGGTGGCAAGGACGACGACACCGGGGTGGTCACCTTCCACGCCAGCCTGCAGGCCCAGGGCCGGCGCAGCCTGCACATCGAGACCAGCACCTTCGCGCGGGAGCAGGGCAAGTGGGTGTACGTGGACGGAGTCGTGAAGCCCTAGGAGGAGCCCGCCATGTCATGCCTCGACGGAATCAAGGTCATCAACCTCGCCCTCAACCTCCCAGGACCAGCTGCCGCCCAGCGTCTGCAGGCCCTGGGAGCAGAGGTCATCAAGGTGGAACCCCCCAGCGGGGACCCCATGGCCACCTACAGTGCCGCCTGGTACCGGGAGATGGCAGGGGGCCAGACCCGGGTGGTGCTGGACCTCAAGGCCCCGGAAGGGCGTGCCCACCTGCAGGCCCTGCTGGCGGAGGCGGACCTGCTCATCACCTCCTTCCGCCCCTCAGCGCTGGTCCGCCTTGGTTTGGACCCCGCCACGCTGGCGGCGGCCCACCCGGACCTCTGTCAGGTGGCCATTGTGGGCTTCCCGGCACCCCGGGCGGAGGAGGCTGGCCACGACCTGACCTATCAGGCCTCCATGGGGCTGGTGGCACCCCCGAGCCTGCCGCGCGCCCTCCTCTCGGACCTGGCGGGCGCTGAGCAGGCCATCAGCGCCGCCCTTGGGCTCTTGCTAGACCGGGCCCGCACTGGCAAGGCTGGACAGGCCACGGTGGCCCTGTCAGAGGCCGCGGAGGCCTTTGCGGCCCCGCTCCGGCATGGCCTGACGGCCCCTGGGGCCATGCTGGGGGGCGGCCTTCCTCAGTACAACCTCTATCCCACCACCGATGGCTGGATCGCTGTGGCCGCCCTGGAGCCCCACTTCAAGAAGAAGCTGGAAGGTCTCCTGCAGGTGAGCACCGCCGACGACTACCAGCGGGCCTTCGCCGGCCAGACCTCGGCCCATTGGCAGGCCTGGGGCGAAGCCAACGATGTGCCGGTGGAGACCCTGCGTACCACTGCCGGCTAACCTTTCGCCGGTACTGGGCCACCACTCGCCGATCCTGGGCTGAACGGTTCCACTGGGGGCCGTAGCCTGGGCATGTGGAAGGAGAACCCCATGCCCCAGACTGCCTGGCTCGTCGATTACCTCTGGTGCCTGCTGTGGCTCCCCACCCTGATCCTGGCCGTGCCCTACACCTCGGGCGGCCCCCAGGAGGTCCGCCCATGAGCCGCCCCACCCCGCTCGCAGACCTGGCCCCCAGGTTGGTCCTGGGCCTCGTGGTCATCGCCCTTGGAGCCATCCTGCTGCTGGAGAACCTTGGCCTCTACAGCGCTTGGCGGCTCTTGGACTGGTGGCCCGCCGCCCTGGTGGCTTTTGGCCTGTCCCGCCTGATCCAGGGCGGCCCCCTCAGCCTCCGCGGTCACGTGTGGCTGGCCCTCGGTGCGGCGGCCTTCGTGACCCAGTTCGGCCCCTGGGGCTTGCTTGAGCGCTGGTGGCCCCTGGCCCTGGTGTGGGTGGGCCTCGTGGTCACCCTCCGGGCCCTCTTCCCCCGCATCGCCAACCCAGGGCCCCCTTCCAGTGAACCCGAAACAACCCCAGACTTGCCGCAGGTGACACCATGACCAGCCCCGCAACCCCGACCCCTGCCAGCGCCTTCACCCCCAAGCTGGTGGTGGGCGTGGCCATCATCGTGGTCGGTCTGGTCCTGACCCTCGACACCCTCGGCCTGGTCAACTCCCACGCCATCCTGCGCCTCTGGCCCCTGGCCCTGGTGGCCATGGGCATCGCCAAGCTGCGGCAGGAAGGCACCGGCTCCACCGCCGGCTGGGCGCTGGTGGTGGTGGGCACCTTCCTGGTCATTGCCCTGGTGGATGGCGACCACTCTGTCACCCTGGCCCCCCTGCTCATCGTGGCCCTGGGCATCTTCATCGTCACCAAGGCCCTCAAGCAGAACCGGGGCATCCCGGCGGAGCTGTCCCACTCCGATGACTTCCTGCAGGGCACAGCCATCATGGGCGGCTTCAAGCGGCGGGTGGCCACCCCCACCTTCAAGGGCGGCCAGCTGACGGCCATCTTCGGCGGCTACGAGGTGGACCTGCGCCAGTGCGCCCTGGAGGGCGGTCAAGCCCGCCTTGACGTCTTCGTGCTCTTCGGCGGTGGCGAGATCCGCGTCCCCGAGGGCTGGGAGATTGTCTCCCGCGCCACGGCGATCGCTGGCGCCATCAACGACAACACCCACCACGGGCCCCAGGGGGACGACCTCCGCCCGCGCCTGATCATCACGGGGCTGATCCTCTTCGGTGGCACCGAGGTCAAGAGCTGATGCACCCCCTCCTGGCCAGCCGGGCCCGCCTGGGGAGCTACCTGCTGGGGTGGCTCCCCATCGCTGCCTTGCTGGCAGGCATGGCCCGCACCCAGGGCTGGACCTGGGCGGAAGCCGGGGCCCTCAGCCTGCCCCTCTGCCTCCTGGGGGCCTTTCTCTTCCTGAGCGCCTGGACCCTCTGCCGGGCCCTGCCCCTTGGCCAGGGTACAGAGGGCCTGGCTAACCGCGGCGCAGCCTGGGGGACAGCGGCCCTCCTCATGGGCGGGCTCTGGTCCGGTCTGGCTTGGCTGCTGGCTCGGGGCCTGGCCTGGCTGCCGGCCCTGAGTGGCCTCCCCTTCAAGGTGCGAACCGCCCTGCCAGTCATCACGGGGCTGGGCATCCTGCTCTACCTGGCCTCAGTGGCCCTCAGCTACCTGCTGCTGGCCCAGGCGCGCACCCTGGAAGCCGAACGCCGGGGTGCCGAGCTGCAAATGGTGGCCCAGGAGTCTGAGCTGAAAGCCCTGCGAGCCCAGCTGAATCCCCACTTCCTTTTCAATAGCCTGAACTCCATCTCCGCCCTCACCGCGGTGGACCCCGTCCGGGCCCAGGAGATGTGCGTGCTTCTCTCTGAGTTCCTCCGCCGCAGCCTGGGGCTGGGGGAGCGCCGCCTCGTCACGCTGGGCGAGGAGCTCGAGCTGGCGCGGGCCTACCTGGCCATTGAGCAGATCCGTTTTGGCAGCCGCCTCCAGCTGGCCTGGCGCATCGATCCCGCCGCCGAGCCGGCTCTCCTGCCCACCCTGCTCCTCCAGCCCCTGGTCGAGAACGCCATCAAGCACGGCATCGCCACCCTCACCGAGGGCGGCGTCCTTACCGTGGATGCCGCGGTCACAGAAGGCCATGTGGTGCTGTCCGTGGACAACCCGGTGGATGCCGATGCCCCGCCCCCCGTGGGCCTGGGGCTGGGCCTCCGCCAGGTGCGTCAGCGCCTGCTGGGGCGCTTTGGGGCCCGGTCCCGCTTCGAGGCCAGCCTGCGGGACGGTCACCACCGTGCCCTTCTTGTGTTCCCTCTGGAGACTCTATGAAGGCCCTGATTATCGACGACGAAGACCTGGCCCGGGCCGTGGTGCGCCAGCACCTGGCCGCCCATCCGGATGTGACGGTGGCCGCCGAGTGCGCCAACGGCTTCGAGGCCCTCAAGGCTGCGGCCCAGCACGAGCCCGACCTCATCTTCCTGGATATCCAGATGCCCAAGCTGGATGGCTTCGAGGTGCTGGAGCTGCTGGAGGCGGAGGGTCGGCGGCCAGCTGTCATCTTCGTCACGGCCTTCGACCAGCACGCCATGAGAGCCTTCGAGGCCCACGCCGTGGACTACCTGCTGAAGCCCTTCGCCAGGGAGCGCTTCGATGCCGCCCTGGCCAAGACCAGGACCCTGCTGGCGGCGAAGGAAGCAGCCCCGGTTGCCCCCCCTGCCGCTACCGAGCTGGCCGCCACCGCCCGCCAGGGGCGCCCCCTGGAGCGCATCGTCGTCAAGGACGGCCCGAAGATCACGGTGGTCCACCTGGACCGCCTGGACTGGGTGCAGGCCCAGGACGACTACGTGCTGCTCCGCACCGAGGGGCGGAACCTGCTCAAGCAACAGACCCTGGCCAGCCTCGAGACCCAGCTGGATCCCGGCCGCTTCATCCGCATCCACCGCAGCTTTATCCTGAACCTCGACCGCCTCGTGCGCGTGGAGCAGGACGGCAAGGAGCACCGGGAGGCCGTGCTGCGCGACGGCGCCCGCCTGCCCGTCAGCCGAGCCGGCTACCAGCGCCTGCGGGAGCTCTGGGAAGAGACCTAAACCGTGGTGTGCAGCTGGCAGGGGTGCACGTCGCAGTGGCCGCAGCGGCCCATGCAGACCAGGACCTTGGGGGCTTCGACCACTGGCTTGACCACCGGCGCCATCACGGGGATGCGACGCGCTAGCCGAAGAACCCCGGAAGCCCGCATCGATGCGGGTTCGAAAGGGGCTTTTCGGACCAGGGGCCGGGGCATGCGGATCCTAGGGCTGGGGGCGCTTGAAGCACTTGGCCACCCGCTGCATGAGCATGGGGTCACCCTCGATCTGGATCTTGCCGGTCATGAAGGCCTCCTGGGCGTTCAGCGTTCCGGTATTCAGTGCCACGAAGTCGTCGACCTTCGCTTTGAGGAGCGTATCACAGGGCTTGAGGAGGCGTGGATACACCATGCAGGCGCCGTGGCGGATGAACAGGGTGTAGCCCAGGTCATCGATCTGATAGCCCACACAGGCTTCCAGATCCCCGGCCTTTTCGGCCAGGAAGCGCTCAGGCATGGACTCCAGGAGGCCCTGGGCCGGGTTCACATCCGCATCGAAGTGGGCCGTGTAGGCGGCGATCCGGCTGAGGTCGCCCTTGAGGCTGAGGCTACCGGCCAGGAGGGCGGCCACCAGGTTCAGCTTGCCTACGTTCAGGGCGGCAAAGTCCGCATCGGAGATGCCGAGGGAGGGGCCACCTTCCAGCTCGCCGGGGCGGATGGCCAGGCCCTCGGGGCTAAAGTCCAGGCGGTAGGGTACGCCATCCACCTTCAGCTCCAGGCTGCCGGCCGCACCGCCCTTGTAGCGCTTGCGCAGGGTGGCAAGGGCCTTGCCGCCAGGAGTCGAGGGGAAGGTGATCTCGGGCTCGGCGGACCAGGTCTCCCAGGCGCGCCGCAGAACAGCCATGTCCCCGGAGAAGCGCAGCTGGCCGCCCAGCAGCGCCGGGCCAGGCTCCGAGAGGCCGCAGACCAGGGTGCGGACCGTGGCTTCATCCCCGCTCAGCTCGGCGCCCTCGCCCCAGGAGTCGCTGCCGACCGTGACCTTTAGCCCAGCACCGGCGGCGGCCAATCGAGCTGGCACCAGGTCCTTGAGGGCCTTCACAGGCCCACCCTGTTTCTGGGGCTTCTTGAAGAACTTGGGGAATTTCTGCAGCAGCCCCAGGTCGCCGGTGCCCTTGAGCTTGCCGGTCATGAAGGCCTGCATGGGGTCGAGCTTGCCCTCGCTAAGGGCGATCCAGTCTTCGGCGCCGATAACCACCACCGAAGTGGCGTCTGGCTTGGCTTCGCGCTTCAGGGTGAAGGCGCCGTTCTCGATGAGGCAGGCGTAGTCGCCACCGCCTTCGCCCGTCACCTGGTAGTAGACCGAAACCGTGAGGCCCTGGGCCTTCTCCGCCAGGAACAACTCGGGCATCAACGAGAAAATGCCGTCCACCGTCAGGGCCATGGAATCACCTCGCTCACAGGCCCTGAGCATGGCCGGTCGGCCTGGAATCACGCAACGACTACCAGAGGTCAAGCTCTCCCGAGCTACCGCAGCGACTGCACCATGAGTTTTATGTCCTTGCGGGTGGTGCTGATGTCGAGGGAGTTGATCCCAGCGGGCGGTCCATCCTCAGTCCACTGGACGAAGTAACGGGAGCCGAAGACTTGGACTCCCTGCCCAAACTGGAGATCGACTCCGGCGGTCAGTGGGAAGGCCATGCCGCCCGTGAAGGGAGAAATGATGCCGATGTTCCCCACAACGTTCTGGCCAGGTCCAGCCACAGAGTAGAGGGTGACACCGGCCGCCACAGCCTTCTCCTTCAGTGCCGTCTGCAGGATGACCATGTCGGCGTTGGCCAGGCGGGCGGCTTCTGCGGGTCCGCCGGAGTCACCCTTTTCCCGGGTGAACTTCTGGCTCATGGCCCGCTTCACGCTGGGGTGCGCCATGTCGTCGGATTCGCAGCGGGAGAAGACCACCACGTGCTTCTGGCCTTGGACCGGGGCCACCAGATCGAAGATGGAGCCCAGGGCCTTGCCCTCGCGGTTGATGGTCGCCACCGTGCCGCTGATGAACGCGGGGTTGTTGAAGTTGAGCCGGTCCAGGACGTTGACACCGCGGACATCAACGGTGCCCTTGGCCCAACCCGGAGCGCCGGACTTAAACCGACCCAGCAGGGCGTTCACGGCGTCCTGTCCTTTGGGGCCGTCCGATGTGTCGGCAAAGTCGGCCTTGAAGCCTGCGCCCTGGAGCGTCTCCTTGGGGGAGCCAACCAGGCCCTCGGGCAGCATGTCCGGCACCTTAGCCAGGGCCTCGGCCCAGAGTCCGCGCCGGAGGGAGAAGCCGGGCATCAGGGACTCCAGCGAGTCCTTGCCCCGGGCCACGATGAACACGCGATCGCCATCGGGGACCTTGCTCAGGAAGTCCGCGGCGGCCACAAAGGCCAGGGCCCGCATGTTCGTATCCCGAATGGGCTCGAACACGAGTACCCAGGACTGGGCTGCGTCCGCCGTCTGGGCGGGGGTCTTGAACTGGAGGACCGGCCGCACCTTGCCATCGACCTTCACCTGGATTTCGCTGGGCTTCAGGTCCCCCACCAAGGCACCCTTCCCGTCCAGGGCCAGCACCCAGGCCTGGGTCCTGGTCACGACCGGCGGTGCCGCCAACAGGCTAATTCCGAGGGTCAATCCGATACCCAAGCGCAGAAACATGTTCGCTCCTTGTTGTCGATAACTGGGTCCCCATTTCAACACGGTATCCGGCACCCCGGTAGCCCCGTTTCTTTCATGATCCCGGGCGCCTGGAGTCGGATGGAGAGCAGCCGTTCCAGGGCTCCGCTAGACCGCAGGCTAGAAGTCACCGTAGGCTGATCTCCTGATGACCCTCGACGACCTGATCAACGACTGGAACCCCCGCCCCGCCACGGGTGACCGTGTACTGCTCCTGAACGACGAGACCCTGCGGGACGGTCTGCAGAGCCCCTCCGTGCGGGATCCCGAGATCGCTGACAAGCGGGACCTCACCCACCGCCTGGCCCACCTAGGGGTCGATGCCCTCAACCTGGGCTGCCCTGGCGCCGGCCCCAAGGCCCTGGCCGCCGTGCGGGCCCTCATGGTGGAGATCCGGGACCACCGCCTGCCCCTCAGCCCCAACGTGGCTGTGCGCACCCTGGAGTCGGACCTGGAGCAGGTGGCCGAGATCCAGCAGCGGGCCGGACTGCCGCTGGAGGCCGGAGCCTTCCTGGGCTCCAGCCCCGTGCGCATGGACGTCGAAGGCTGGGACCTGGCCTTCCTCGTGGCCACCGCCCGCCAGGCCGTGGCCTTCTGCCACCGCCAGCAGGTGCCCGTCATGATGGTCACTGAAGACACCACCCGGGCTCGCCCCGAGGTCCTCAAGGCCATCTACACCGCCGCCATGGATGAGGGGGCCGAGGCCATCTGCTTGTCGGATACCTGCGGCCATGCCACCCCGGACGGCGTCCGTCGCCTGGTGCGCTTCATCCGGGACGAGGTGGTGGGTACCCGCCCGGTGCGCATCGACTGGCACGGGCACAACGACCGGGGCCTGGCCCTGGTGAACGCCATCGCCGCCTTCGAGGCCGGGGCGAACCGCCTGCACGGCACCATCCTGGGCATCGGTGAGCGCTGCGGCAACGTGGCCCTCGATCAGTTGATGATCAACCTGCACCTCATGGGCTTTCCCAAGGGCAACCTGACCCACCTGCCGGCCCTGGCCTCCCGGGTGGCCGACCTCTGCGGGACCAGCATCCCTGCCAACTACCCGGTGCTGGGCCGGGACGCCTTCCGCACGGGCACTGGCGTCCACGCGGCGGCCATCGCCAAAGCCCTCCACCGAGGCGATGTGGTGCTGGCCGATGCCGTCTATTCCGGCGTGCCCGCGGCCCTGGTCGGCCGGCGGCAGGAGATCGAGATCGGCCCCATGGCCGGCCACAGCAACGTGATCTACTGGCTCGAACTGAACGGCTTCGATCCCAACCCCGCCCGGGTGGAACGCATCCTCCGAGCGGCCAAGGACAGCCCCCGGATCCTTACCGAAGCGGAGATCCGCGCGGTCCTCTAAGGCCGCGAACCTCCCCGGAGCTGAGGCGGACCACCCCCTGGGCCGTGGTCACCCGCAGCCGGCCATCGGCCTCCCAGCCGAGGCAGATGCCCTGGCCCTCTTGCCAGCGCAGGGGATCCCCGGCTTCTGGCCACCGAAAGAGAACTTGAGGTTCCGTGGTCAATTTATTCCAGGCATGCAGGATGGCTTTTGCGAGCACCTGGATTTCCGGAACCTCCAGGCCCAACTCCAGCAGGCAGGCGGGAGGGATGGCGCGCTCCGGCAGCACCGGAGCGCTGCGGAGGTTGACCCCCAGGCCCAGCAGGAGGCGGCCACCCCCCTGCTCGCCCAGGATCCCGCCCACCTTCACCAGGTGCCCCTCCTGCCAGGCCACCAGGTCGTTGGGCCACTTGAGGCCCAGGACCCGATGCTCCGGATCCAGAACTTCCGCTGCGGCCACCATGGCCCGCTGCAGCACCAGTCCTGGGCTGACCCCAGCCGGGACAGGGAGGGCTGCCGACATCCAGAGGCCAGTCCCAGGGGCGCTCTCCCAGCGGTTGCCCTGGCGGCCGTGGCCCCCCGTCTGGGTGTGGGCGACCACCGCGCAGAAGCCGAGGTGCGGCTGACGCTTCAGGAAGGCCTGGGTGGAGTCCACCTCGGCCAACAGGAGGATGGGCAGGGGCTCCGGGGACGACTGTTCCGGAGCCATCGTCTACTTCCGGCTGCCCTGGTTGCGGAACCAGAGGATCCGCAGGCCGTCCAGGGTGAGGTCCGGGGCGATGTGGGTGATGTGGGTGCAGTGCGGGGCGACCACCCGGGCCAGACCACCCGTGGCGGCCACCTTGGAGCCCGGGCACTCCACCAGCAGACGGCCCAGGATGCCCTCCACCATGCCGACGTACCCATAGAAGATGCCGGACTGCATGGCCTGGATGGTGTTCCGTCCCACCAGGCGCTCGGGCGCGGCGATCTCCACCCGGGGCAGCCGGCTGGCGCGCTGGAAGAGGGCCTCGGCGCTGATCTTCAGGCCGGGGGAGATGAGCCCACCCAGGTACTCCTTCTTGGCGTTCACCACGTCGTAGCTGGTAGCGGTACCGAAGTCCACGATGATGAGGGGCGCGCCGAACTTCTCGATGCCGGCGACGGCGTTCACCAGGCGGTCGGCACCCAGCTCCGCCGGGTTGTCGATGAGCACCTTCATGCCCGTGCGGACCCCCGGCTCCACGTAAAAGGCCTCCACGCCGAAGTAGTTGCGGGAGAGGCTCATGAGCACCGGATGCAGGGGCGGCACGACGCAGGAGATGGCGACATGCTGGATCTGGCCGGCCTCGATGCCCTGGTGGCGCATGAGGGCCAGGGCCGAGAGGCCGTACTCATCCACGGTGCGCTCGCGGCTCGTGGCCAGGCGCCAGGAGCACACCAGCGGGGACTCCGGCCCCTGGGAGAGGTCGAAGATCCCCAGCACCACATTGGTGTTGCCCACATCAATGGCCAGCAGAAGACTCATGGACGCTCCAGGAAACGTGCGGAACCTCTAGGATCGCCGGGGGTGGTCTGCGCCGCCACCCCCCTTGTGATCTCCCGCCCCGGCGCATCCGGTAGCCTGGAACTTCCGCCAGGAGTCGCCATGCCCCGCACCATGATCGAACCGTTCCGCATCAAGTCCGTGGAGCCCATCCGCATGACCACCCCCGCCGAGCGCCTGGGGATGCTGGAGGCGGCGAAGCTGAACGTCTTCAAGCTGCGGGCCGAGGACGTGCTGCTGGACTGGCTGACGGACTCCGGCACGGGGGCCATGAGCTCCGCCCAGTGGGGTGCCATCATGCTCGGCGACGAGAGCTACGCGGGGGCCAAGAGCTTCTACCGCCTGGAGGCCGTCCTGCAAGACATCACGGGCATGGCGCACTTCATCCCCACCCACCAGGGCCGGGCGGCGGAGAAGGTGCTCTTCAGCGCGGTATGCAAGAAGGGCGACCTGGTGCCCAACAACAGCCACTTCGACACCACCCGGGCGAACCTCGAGTTCAACGGCGTGGAGGCCGTGGACCTGGTGATCCCCGAGGGCCTCCAGCCCGCCCTCATCCACCCCTTCAAGGGAAACATCGACCTGGCCCGGGCCGAGGCCCTGCTGGCCCAGGAAGGCGCCCGGATCCCCTTCGGCATGATCACCGTCACCAACAACACCGGCGGCGGCCAGCCGGTCTCCATGGCCAACATCCGGGCCTACGCGGCCCTGCTGAAGCGCCACGGCAAGGCCTTCATCATGGACGTCTGCCGCTTCGCCGAGAACGCCATGTTCATCAAGCTGCGGGAGGACGGCTACCAGGACACGCCCGTCCGGGCCATCTGCCAGGAGATGTTCAGCTACGCCGATGGCTGCACCATGAGCGCCAAGAAGGACGGCATGGTGAACATGGGCGGCTTCATCATGCTGCGCAGCGACGAGTGGCTGGACCCCGTCCGCAACATGCTCATCCTCACCGAGGGCTTCCCCACCTACGGGGGCCTGGCGGGCCGGGATCTGGAGGCCCTGGCCGTGGGCCTGGAGGAGGGCATGGAAGAGAGCTACCTGCGCTATCGCCTTCGCACGGCTGAGTACCTGGGCGAGAAGCTGGAGGCCGAGGGCATCGGCTTCGTGAAGCCCACCGGGGGCCATGCGGTCTACATCGACGCCCGCACCGTGCTGCCGGACATGCCCGTGGCGCATTACCCCGCCTGGGCCCTCTGCAACGCCCTCTACCTGGAAGGCGGCATCCGCGGGGTGGAGATCGGCTCGGTCATGTTCGGCAAGCACCTTCCTGATGGCACCGAGACCTACCACAGCATGGAGCTGGTGCGGCTGGCCTTCCCCCGCCGCATGTACACCCAGAGCCACTTCGACTTCGCGGGTGAGGTCCTCGCCGAGGTCAAAGCCAAGGCCAAGGAGATCCGCGGCGTGAAGATCGTCAAGCAGAGCCAGTACCTCCGCCACTTCACGGCAGAAATGGCCTGGGCCTGATTGTTCTGGGAGTCCCAAAGACTGGACTTATCCACAGATTGCACAGATTACACAGATAGAGAAAAAGCCTTAGCCGGGGATGGACATGGAAAGCGGGGATAGGGCACTGCCGCAGTTATCACCGTCCATCCCTTTGATCCCCGTCATGGGTTTTCTTTGGTTGGTGTGGACGCACCAGGAGTGGGCTGACGCCGATCTGTGGAACCCCTTTTGATCTTGAATGGCTGGGGGTAGGCTGAGGGATCCCAACCCGGAGCCTTCGTGATCAAGGGTTATGCCGGTCGCATCCTGGACGTGGACCTGAGCACCCGCACCTTTGCGTTTCGCCCCCTGGACGAAGCCACGGCCCGGCTCTACCTGGGCGGCAAGGGCTACGGCACCCGCCTGCTCTACGACCTGACGCCGGCCGGCATCGATCCGCTGGGCCCAGAGAATCCCCTGATCTTCGCCACCGGCCCGCTGAACGGCTCCCTGGCCCCCCAGTCCAACCGCTTCGCCGTGGTCTGCAAGAGCCCTCTCACGGGCGGCATCGGCAGCGCCGCCTGCGGGGGCTCCTTCGCCTTCGGCCTCAAGAAGGCGGGCCTCGACATCCTGATCCTGCGGAACCAGTCGCCCACCCCCCTGCGCCTGGAGATCGATGGCGACCAGGACAGCGTGACCTTCCTGGACGCCACCGACCTCTGGGGCCAGGGCACCCGGGCCACCCAAGAGGCCCTCGGCAAGGGCCGCAACCACGCGGTCATTGGCCCTGCCGGCGAGAACAAGGTCCTCTACGCCGGCATCGTCTCGGATGAGCGCATCGCCGGGCGCACCGGCGTGGGCGCCGTGATGGGCTCCAAGCGCCTGAAGGCCATCTCTGTCACCGGCACCCGCAAGCTGGAGCTTGAGAATCAGGAGAAGTTTAACGACTACACCAAGTGGCTCCGAAAGCTCTTCCGGGCTCACCCAGTGCTGGGGGAGAAGCTTCGGCGCTACGGCACCATGGGCATCGTCAACACCACCAACGCCCGGAACATCCTCCCCACCCGGAACTTCAAGCTGGGACACCACGATGACGCCATGAGCGTGTCCGGCGAATACCTCGAGGACCACGGCCTGGTGGGCGTGAAGTCCAGCTGCATCCACTGCCCTGTGGCCTGTGGGAGAGAGGTCACGGTGGAGGGTGTCGGCCGCGTCAAAGGCCCCGAGTACGAGAC
>CAITBU010000130.1 GCA_903890595.1 uncultured Holophagaceae bacterium
GACCGTCCTCCTGGGCATCCGCGCCACCGAAGCCGCGCTCAGCATCACCCTCCTAGGCACTTCCAACAGCCGAATCGTCGAAGGCGATTCGGCTAACAAAGGCTGGCTGGAGCAGGACCTGGAAGCCGCCCTCGCCAAGGCGAAGGCCGAGGGCAAGGTGGTCCTGGTGGACATCTACGCCGACTGGTGCGCCCAGTGCAAAGAGCTGGACGAAAAGACCTGGCCGGACCCATCCGTGAAGGCTTGGATCAGTGCAAATGCTGTGGCCATCCGCATCGACACGGACGCCAAGCGCAAGGACCTCGCTACCAAGCTGCAGATCCGCAGCTACCCCACCGTGCTCCTGTTGGATGCCGAAGGCAGGGAACTGAAGCGCATCCTGGGCTTCCAGAAGCCTGGAACCATGCGGGCCTGGCTGGAGGGGAAGTAGCCCCGTCCCAGCAGGTGCCAACGGAAGGGCCGGTTCGGGCCTTCGGGGTCGTGGCCCCGGCCACTTTGTGGCATTGTTTATAGGTCTATCCCCTTTCTATTTCCCACCCACTGCCCACCCGGCACCGGTCCCCCAGGAGACGCTCCCATGCGGTCACCCCAGTCCCCAGCCCCGGCCACCCCACCTGCCCCCAAGGTCTATCGGCAGGAGCTCTCGCCCATTCACTTCATGGAGCGGGCCGGCGAGGTCTATGCGAACCGAACCTCGGTGACCGATGGGGACCGCACGTACACCTGGCGTGAGACCCGGGCCCGGACGCGGCGGTTCGCCTCTGCCCTGCGGGCCGATGACCTAAAGAAGGGCGACCGCATCGCCTTCCTGGCCTTCAACTCCGAGCCGCTCCTCATCGCCCACACCGCTGTCCCCCTCGCCGGGGGCGTGCTGGTGGCCATCAACACCCGCCTGAACCAGGACGAGGTGGCCTACATCATCGAGCACTGCGGTGCCACGAAGGTCTTCGTGTCCCCGGAGCTGCTGCCCACGCTGGCCCTGGTGCCCCCGACCATCCAGCGCGTGGTGCTGGGCCCTGACTTCGAGGCCCTGCTGGCCAAGGGTTCCGAGGAGATCGTGGTGCCGGTGCTGGAGAGCGAGGACGAGCCCATCACCATCAACTACACCTCGGGCACCACCGGCCGCCCCAAGGGGGTGGTCTACCACCACCGGGGGGCCTACCTGAACGCTCTGGCCATGGTGCTGGACCACCGCATGCAGCTCGAGTCGCGCTACCTGTGGACCCTGCCCATGTTCCACTGCAACGGCTGGTGCTTCACCTGGGGCGTCGTGGCCGTGGGTGCGGAGAGCGTCTGCATCCCCAAGATCGAGCCCGGCCCCACCTGGGAGCTGTTCGACACGGGCGTGACCCACTTCTGTGCGGCCCCCACGGTCTGCACCATGCTCATGAACGATCCCGCCGCGCACACGCTGGTCAAGCCCGTGCGGCTCTTCGCGGCGGGCGCCCCGCCCTCCCCGACGCTCATCACGCGCATGTCCGAGCTGAACTTCCACCTGGACCATGTCTACGGTCTGACCGAGGTCTATGGACCCTTCACCATCAACGTGCCACCCCCGGGGCTGGCGGCCATGTCCCCCGCGGACCAGGCCGAGTTCCGCGCCCGCCAGGGCATGGCCAACGTCTGTGCTGGCGAGGTTCGGATTGTGGATGACGAGATGCGGGATGTCCCCGCAGACAGCGCCACCATGGGCGAAGTGGTCATGCGTGGGAACGTGGTGATGATGGGCTACTACAACGACGCAGAAGCCACGGCCAAGGCCTTCAAGGGTGGCTGGTTCCACTCGGGCGACCTGGGCGTGAGCCACCCCGACGGCTCCATCGAGCTGCGGGACCGCATGAAGGACATCATCATCAGCGGCGGCGAGAACATCTCCACCATCGAGGTGGAGCAGGCCGTGGTCTCCCACCCGGCCGTGATGGAGTGCGCGGTCATCGCCGTGCCCGACGAGAAGTGGGGCGAGGTGCCCAAGGCCTTCGTCACCCTCAAGCCCGGCGCCACCCTCACCGCCGAGGAGCTGGTGGCCCACTGCCGCACCCGCCTGGCAAACTTCAAGCTGCCTCGCCACATCGAGTTCGGTGGCCTCCCCAAGACCTCCACCGGCAAGATCCAGAAGTTCCTGCTCCGCGACAAAGAATGGAAAGGCCGCGAGCGGCGGATTAACTAGGGCTCGAAAGTCCAAGAGGCAACTGATTTACCACGAAGACACGAAGACACGAAGAAGAGCAAAAGGAAAAGCCCTTCTTTCTTCGTGCCTTCGTGTCTTCGTGGTGATCTTTTTCTCTTTTTCTAGCTCGTCCCCGCCAACCCCTGCACGAGGTCCAGGCCTTGGTCGGTGCGGCTGAGGTACCAGGTGAGGGCTTGGCCGTTGACGAGCTCGATGCGGGTGTGGGGGAAGCGCTTCTGCAGGGCGGTCTGGTGGCGGGCGTGGAAGCGGTAGGGCTCGGTGGGCAGCAGGATGAGGTCCGGGGCCAGGGCTTCGATGTCGGCTTCGGTCAGCACGGGATAGCGGTCGGGGCCCACGGGGGTGAGACCGCCCTGCCGTAGGAGGTCGCCCACGTAGGTGTCGGGGCCGGCACTCATCCAGGGCTCCTTCCAGATCAGCGCCAGGGCGCGGGGTCCCTGGCGGCGCCGGCCCTTGAGACGGGCTGCGAGGGCCTTGGCCATGGGTTCGGCGAGGTCTGCCACCCCCAGGCGCTCGCCCAGGAGGCGCAGGGC
>CAITBU010000131.1 GCA_903890595.1 uncultured Holophagaceae bacterium
AAGCTGAAGATCTTCAGGTAGTGGCCCACCATGTTGGCCAGGCCGAAGTTTGAGATGTAGATCGTGAAAGCCAGCTCCGTACCGATGGCGAGGAGCAGGGAGCCCAGGATGGCCTTGAAGACCCGCTCATCGAAGGCCGCCCGGTTGCGCAGGAGCAGCCAGACGTCCACCGCGAGGATGGCGATGATGATGAACTCGCTCACGATCTTGAAGCGGGTCTGCCCCTGCCCCGCCACGAAGCAGACCGGGAAGACCCGCCACACAAAGATGCTGGCGACGATGAGGGCAGTCACCCCGGCGAAGCCCACCAGGAGGACCGTGGCCCTGGGCTGCCGGTGGGCGCCCAAAAAGACGAACCCCGCCAGGAGCGTCAGGCTCTCCAGGTAGCGGGTGGCGATCCACAGCTGGTTGGCGGCGAAGGCATGGGTGGGGAAGACCGCCATGCCCTGGTAGGCCAGGGTGTGCAGGAGGTCCAGGAAGCCCAGGGCCAGGTAGCCGACCCCAACGAACAACAGGTACCCGTTCTGGAGAAAGCGCCGGGAGCTCCAGGTGATCATGAAGACCGAGAAGGCCACCACGATGCTGAAGACCTCAGCCAAGGTGTGGAACAGCAGGTAGCTGAACCGGGAGGAGAGGTAGAGGCCCACCACCAGGACGCCACCCAGTCCCAGCCGCCACCGGTGCTCCTCCACCTGCGCCATCAGACCCACTGGCACAGCCCTCCCTGGATAAGGCGGGCAACAGGCCCACCAGAGACGGTATCGGCTGGTCCCCCAGTGGGCTTAAAACCTGGACAATTTGGGCGGATGGCATGGCCGTCAATAATTCAACAACCTTTGTTTTTATGACTTATTCAATCATGTCCCGCCTACAGGCCCAGGAACAGGTCGATCCGGCGGACCGCCCCCGTGCGTTCGAAGAGCGCCGCACTGGTGGCGGCATCCAGGGCGAGGTCTGGGAAGGTCTGGGTGGTGCCGTCGCTCCGGCGCACCAGAACCCGGGGCCCCCCCACCCGGTGGGCCAGGATGGGCACCTGACAGAGGGTGAAGGCCAGGGAGTCCTTCTCCAGATCCAGGGTGTGCTCCTCGCCGGCAGCGTCCACGTAGGCGAAGCGGCCGGGCTGCCGAAGGAACTCCGCTGGGTTCACCATCCAGGGGAGGAAGCGGACCTGCCCCCCACTTACCTGGACACCCATCTCGCTGAACCGACTGAGGAAGTCCTCCTTCACCTGGCCGGTCATGCCCGGCTGCTGCACCCCGGCGAAGCCCGGCGTGTGGGAATAGGGATCGGTGGGGATGGCCCCATAGGCGGCGGGGGTCTTGTGGACACCCAGGCCCTCCTTGATCTCCCGGTAGTGGTCCCGGAGGCGGGCAAAGCGGGTGGCATCACCGCTGGCAGCGTCCCGCAGGAGCTCATCCACGGCCAGGAGCAGCTTGGAGACCATGTGCCAGTAGATGCAGCCGAGCCCCTCGTACTTGTAGAAGGTCCCGCTGCGCCCGGTGAAGGACTGGTGGTCGAAGACCTCCTCGAAGAGCTCCACCAGCTGCGGACCCTCGGTCTGGGCCAGGGCACCGAAGGGCCCCTGCGCCAGCTCCGCCAGGGCCGAGGCCAGCTTGTCGGCATTGCGGAAGGCGGCGTTGAAGTGCACCTGGCCCTCGGCATCCCGGGCCACGATGCGGCCGTCGCCGGCCTCCAGGAGGGTGCGGAGCAGCTCCGACCGGGAGACGGCCCCCTCGGGGATGATGTTCTTTTCCAGGAAGGCAGGGAGGGGCCGATCCGGATAGAGCAGGTAGCTCGCCTGATCCGGGCGGTAGAGGCTGCTGCTGCGCAGGGCGTCCAGCAGGACCAAGGCGTCTTCCGCGCCCAGGGCACCGGAGCTGAGGACAGCCACCTGCCCTTCCAGCATCTCGTAGAGGTTGCGGACCTCGATGCCCTCCGGGGTCACCTTCATCAGGTTGTAGGCGTGGTAGAGGCCATCCTCCCGGCGGTTGGCCCGGATGCTGTGGTCCAGGTGGCGCAGGGCAGAGGCGCAGAAGGCCATCAGGCGGGGCATGGCCAGGGTGGCCTGCACCCCGGAGAAGCCATGGGCATAGATGGCCTGGCGATAGTCGCTGCCCGCGCGACCCAGCAGGTCCAGCAGGGCCTTGCGCCCCCCGTTGGAGGCCGGTCCAGTCAGGCCGGCCTCGCCAGCTTCCAGGGCTGTGGCGATGGCTTCCAGCAGCGTCGCGACCTCCTGCGAGACCTGCACCTCACGGCTGCCCTGGGCCTCGAAGAGGCGGGCCAGGAAGGCGAGGTAACGACGGAGGTAGTAGAGCGTCACCATGGAC
>CAITBU010000132.1 GCA_903890595.1 uncultured Holophagaceae bacterium
AGCCGCGCCACTTCCTTCACGATGTCCACGTGGATGCCCTCCCGCTTGAGGACCGCAGCCAGCTCGTAGCAGAGGGTGGTCTTGCCCACGCCGTGGGTGCCGATGAATGCAACTTTCATCCCCCCAGTATCCCGGGACCGGGCTCCCCGGAAATGTGTTCTGCATCACCTTGGGGCGCTCATCAGGGCCTGGGCGGAAATAAAGGTACTTCCGGGATTACTGGGGATGCCGACTATCCATGGATTCGTCCAGCTTGTGGGGGAAGAGCAACCACTCTCGCAGAGGATGCGGAGAAGGCTGAGGTTCGCAGAGAACAGCGGGAACCTGAAGCCCTCTGCGCCCCTCCGCTCCCCTCGTCTTTTCTCTGCGAGAGTGGTTGTTTTCGCCCGAGTGTGCAGAGAATTTACAGGGGTTGGCGAGGCTTGGCTCTTTCCCTGAAATTCAGGATGAACATCAAAAAAGGCTGGTGCCGTCCATGGCCGCTGGCTGGGGCAGGCCGAAGAGCTTGAGCAGGGTGGGGGCTACGTCGCAGAGGGCCCCCTCGCTCCGGAGCTGGCGGGCCTCGAAGCCTTTGGCCACCAGCACGGCGGGCACGAGGTTGAGGGTGTGGGCGGTGTGGGGGTTGCCTCCCGCGTCCCGCATGCACTCGCAGTTGCCGTGGTCGGCGGTGATGAAGAGGGCGCCGCCCATGGCCAGGGTGGCATCGGCGATGCGGCCCACGGCGGCATCCACGGCCTCGCAGGCCGTGATGGCCGCGGCCAGGTCACCGGTGTGGCCGATCATGTCCGGGTTGGCCAGGTTGCACACCAGGAAGCGGTGTGCACCCGCCCGGATGGCGGCCTCGAGGCCCTGGCTGACCTCCGCCAGGCTCATCTCGGGCTGCAGGTCGTAGGTGGCCACCTTGGGGGAGGGCACCAGGCGGCGGGCCTCCAGGGGGAAGGGCTCCTCCCGGCCACCGTTGAAGAAGTAGGTCACATGGGCGTATTTCTCAGTCTCCGCCGTGCGGAGCTGGGGCCAGCCCTGGCGGGCGATCACCTCACCCAGCAGGTCCTCGAAGCTCTGGGGTGGGTAGGCCACAGCCAGGTAGGGGTCCAGCTCGATGTCATAGGCGGTGAAGGTCACCAGCTGCACGGCAGGCCGGTGGCGCTGGGGGAAGGCCTGGAAGGCCGGATGCACCAGGGCATGGCAGAGCTGGCGGGCCCGGTCGGCGCGGAAGTTGAAGAAGAGCACCCCGTCCCCGCCAGCGATGGGCTGGAAGGCCGCCAGGCGGGTGGGGGCCACGAACTCGTCCGTCTCGCCCCGCGCATAGGCGGCCTCGATGGCGGCCAGGGCATCTGGGGCGGTCTGGACCCCTTCGCCGTCCACGTAGAGGCGCCAGGCCTGCTCCGTGCGCTCCCAGCGCTTGTCGCGGTCCATGGCCGTGTAGCGGCCGCACACCGAGCCAATGGTCACCAGGGGGCAGTCGCGCAGCTGGAAGGTGAGCCACTGGAGGAAGCCGTCGGCGCTCTTCTGGCCCGTGTCCCGGCCATCCGTGATGGCGTGGAGGGTGGTGGGGACGCCCTCGGCCTGGGCCCACTGGGCCAGGGCCACGATGTGGTTCTGGTGGCTGTGGACGCCGCCGTCGCTCACCAGGCCCAGGAGGTGGAGGCGCTTGCCGGTGGCCTTCAGGTCGGCCAGCAGGGTGCCGAGGGCGGGGTTCTCCCGGAAGGTCCCTCGGCGGATGGCGGCATCGATGCGGGTGAGCTCCTGCCAAACGACCCGGCCCGCCCCCAGGTTCATGTGGCCCACCTCGGAGTTGCCGAACTGGCCCTCGGGCAGGCCCACGGCCTCGCCACTGGTGGTCAGCTGGGTGGTGGCGTAGTCCTTCCGCAGGGCGTTGAAGCGGGGCATGGCCGCCACGAAGGTGGCGTCGAAGGCATTGCGGGGACCATCCCCGAAACCGTCGAGAACGAGGAGGGTGATGGGGCCTTGGATCATGGGACCTTCCCAGTACGCCAGCGCCCTTAGGGCACCTGCTCCCCGTGGGGGTTGGACAGCATGAAGAGCACGGCCATGCGAACAGGCACGCCATTGGTGACCTGGTCGAGGATCAGGTTGTTGGGGCCGTCCGCCACATCGCTGGTGATCTCCAGGCCCCGGTTGATGGGGCCGGGATGCAGCACCACCACGTCCTTGCGGGCCCGCTGCATGCGTGCCGGGTTGAGCTGATAGAAGCGGCTGTACTCACCCTGGCCCGGGATGTAGGCCCCGGTGCCCCGCTCGAACTGGGCGCGCAGCATCATGATGGCGTCCTGCTCCGGGAGCACGGCGTCGAAGTCATGGCAGATCTCGATGCCGGGCCAGGTGGCCTTCATCTCCTGGGGCACCAGGGTGGGGGGGCCGACCAGGGTGACCTTGGCCCCCATGCGGTTGAGCAGCCAGAGGTTGGAGCGGACCACCCGGCTGTTGCGGATGTCGCCCACGATGGCCACCCGGAGGCCCTCCAGGCGACCGAAGTGCTTGCGCAGGGTGTAGGCATCCAGCAGGGCCTGGGTGGGGTGCTCGTGGGAGCCGTCCCCGGCATTGATGATGCTGGCCTTCATGTGCCGGGACAGCAGGGTGTGGGCGCCCGGGGCACTGTGGCGCATGACGATGAGGTCCGGGTGCATGGCCTGCAGGTTCATGGCCGTGTCGATGAGGGTCTCGCCCTTGTTGAGGCTGCTGGTGTCCGCGTCGAAGTTGATGATCTCGGCGGAGAGGCGCTTCTCGGCGATCTCGAAGCTGTTCCGGGTGCGGGTGCTGTTCTCGAAGAAGAGGTTGACCACCAGCTTCTTGCGCAGGGCCGGGACGATCTTGATGTTGGGCCGCTCGCAGACCTCCTCGAAGGCCTGGGCCTGGTCCAGCAGGGCGGTGATGTCCCGGGGGCTGAGGGGCTCAATCCCCAGCAGGTGCTTGTGGGGGAAGATGTAGCGTTCGGCGGTCATCAGCAGGACTCCACGGTGATGCCGTCCGTGCCGTCGATCTCCCGGACGCTCACCGCCACGCGGTGGCCAGGAGGGACCTGGACCCGGATGCCCGCCAGGTCAGCCTGGATGGGCAGCTCTCGGCCCGAGCGCTCGGCCATGACCACCAGCATCACCCGGCGGGGCCGGCCGTGGTCGAGGAGGGCGTCCATGGCGGAGCGGACGGTCCGGCCCGTATAGAGCACGTCGTCCACCAGCACCACGGTGCGTTCTTTGAGGGTGAAGGGGATCTCGGTGGGGCGGACGATGGGGCTCCCCACCATCTCCGTGAGGTCATCCCGGTAGAGGGTGATGTCCAGGGAGCCCACGGGAATGGGCGCACCGGAGAGGGCCCGGAGCTTCTCGGCCAGGCGCTCGGCCAGGGGCAGGCCCCGAGAGCGGATCCCCAGCAGTACCAGCTCTTCCTCTGGCTTGACCAGGGCCAAAAGGCCCTTGGCCATGTCCAGGAGGAGGGCCTCCATCTGGCCGGGGTCCACGGGGCAGGAGCCTTGGGGGACAGACATGGAGCCTCCTGGGCCGCCCCGCTCCGGGGCGTGCATGTCCTCAAGTCTAGCCGAGGCTGGCCCCGGATCGGACGGCCCCTGCGGCCTTCCAGGATTCAAGTTGGGTCCCCCCCCCTCCGATTCCGGCTAAGAGGATGACCATGAGCCAGGAACGTCGACAGTTTCGCCGGATCCCACTGGAAGCCAGCCTGAGCTTTCAGGAACTGAGCTTTCACAAGGGGGAGGTTCCGGCTGTTAGCAACTACCGGGACGTCTCTGCGGGCGGCCTCCTCGTCGACTCCCCTCGCCCTTATCCCCTGGGCACCCTCCTCAAGTTGGAGCTAAAGGTTCCCGGGTGGGGCCGCTTTCAGAACCACTTCGGCCCTGTGCAGGACGCCGAGGTACGGCCCCTGGTGGCGCTCGGCCAAGTTGTCCGGCTGGAGCAGCTGGACGCTGGGGGCTTCGAACTCGGCATCAAGTTTCAGAACGTCTACCCCGATGACCTTGAGGCCCTCGTGAAGTTCCTCGAAGCCGCACCGTCATCCCCTTCGAACTGACCCCGCCAGACCCTTTCAGGAGGCCCCCGTGAAGATCCTCATCGTGGACGATTCCTCGACGATGCGGCGCATCATCATCAACACGCTGTCGCGTATCGGCTACACCGATGTGGTGGAAGGCGAGAACGGCAAGAGCGGGCTCGAGCGGCTCGGTCAGGGCGGCGTGGAGATGATCATCACCGACTGGAACATGCCGGAGATGGATGGCCTGGAGTTCGTCAAGGTCGTGCGCGGACAGAACCCCGGGATTCCGATCCTGATGGTGACCACCAACGCCGCCAAGGAGGACATCGTGGAGGCCCTCCAGGCCGGCGTGAACAACTACGTGGTGAAGCCCTTCACCCCCGACACCCTCAAAGAGAAGATCGAGTCCCTTCTGGGATAGGGAGTAGCAATGGACCAGTCCGAGATCGACGCCCTCCTGGCCGGCGGATCGAAATCCGTAAGCCAGTCTGTGGCCGACCCCATCCCACCAGCCGAGTCCCAGGAGCCCCACCGGGATCCCAGTGGGCATGTCATTGCCGAGCTCGACACCGTGACCGCCGTCACGGAGCGGGAATCGAACAAGGTCATGGATCAGCTGGACCAGATCTGTCGCCTGGTGACCCGCCAGCAGGAACTCATCACCGGGATGATGGCCCATGCCGGCTCCCAGGATCCGGGGGTGCAGCAGGCCATCCACGAGGTGGCGAGTGCCGGCAAGGAGATCCAGGACAAAGTCTTCGAGGCCATGGACCTCATGCAGTTCCAGGACATCACCCGCCAGAAGCTGGAGCGCATCCTCAACCACCTCCGCCAGATCCACGACTACATCGTGGACCTGCTGGGCACCGGGACGAAGAGCGAGGGCAAGCGCGCCTCGATCAGCAACACCATTGCCCAGACCGGGACCACGCCCGACGAGAACAAGGCCCATGCGGATGCGGTGATCGAAGCCTTCAAGTCCAAGAACAAGGGGTGACCCGTGGCTACCGAGTCCGCCCAGGCCCTCCTCGCCATGGAACTGGTTCCCTCGGGCCAGCTGGTGACCTTCACGCTGGATGGCGTGGAGTTCGGCTTGGACATCGATCGGGTTCAGGAGATCAGCCATCGGGTTGACGTCACCCCCGTGCCGGGCAGCCCCCGCTTTATCCTGGGCGTGATCAACCTGCGGGGCCTCATCATCCCAGTCATCGACAGCCGGGTGCGCTTCCACCTGGCCCCCCAGGTCACCACCCCGCGGACCCGGATCATCGTCCTCCGCCTCGGGGCCGGTCCCACGGGGCTGCAGGTGGACTCCGTGGCCGAGGTGGTCCGCCTAGAGGACCACAACCTGCGGGAGACCCCGCCCCTGGTGGCCGGCATCCGGGCTGAGTACCTGGCGGGCATGGTCACGGTGGGCAACCGCCTGATCACCCTCATCCACCTGGACAAGCTCCTGGACAGCCCGGAGCTCACCCAGCGCAAGGAGCTCCAGGACCTCGGCCTGGCCGGCATGGTGGGCGGCGAGGACGATGATACCGACGAGGGGATCCAGGAGGACGGCCAGCCCTACGTCACGTTCCGGGTGGGCGCAGAGTCCTTCGGCATCGCCCTTCAGGAAGTGGAGGAGATCGTTGAGCTGCCTCTGGTGACCAAGGTCCCGGACGCACCGGACTACGTGCTCGGAGTGATCTGTCTGCGGGACCAGGTCATGCCCCTGGTGGACATCTCGGAGATCCTCTCCATCCAGCAAGGCACGGCCGAGCGCAAGCGCGACATGGTCATCCTGCTCTCCTTCGGGGGGGCCAAGATCGGCGTGGTGGTGGACGAGATCCAGGAGATCCTCCGGGTCCAGGAGGGCCAGGCCCTGCCGCCGCCCCAGACCCTGTCCGAAGCCGAGCGGGAGCACCTTGGGGGCATCCTCCTCTTGCCGGGCCGCATGGTGAGCCTGATCAATGTCCTCAAGATCATCACCGGCGACGACCAGGAGAAGATCGCCGCCATGGGGCGCGGGCTCGGACTGAATGACACTCGAACCCAGGAGTCCGTGCCCAGCATGGAGATGGTGGTCTTCCGCCTGGGGCCCGAGAGCTACGGCCTCCGCCTCCAGGAAGTGCGCGAGATCATCATGGTCGGCCTCATCACCCCCGTGCCTCGAGCGCCCCAGTTCGTAGATGGCGTCATCAACCTGCGGGGCGAGGTGATGCCGGTGGTGGATCTGCGCTGCCGCTTTGGCCTGGACCGGGTGGCACCCACCAGCATCTCCCGCATCCTCATCACCAGCATTGGCGGGGTCTTTACGGGTTTGGTCGTGGATGCCGTGGACGAGGTCCGACCGGTGGAGCTGAGCCGCTTTGGCCCGCCCCCGTCGGTCACCGCCGTGGGTGCCAACCGCTACATCGAGCAGGTGGCCCGGCTGGAGAACAGCATGATCTTCCTCCTGGAGCTGCAGCAACTGCTCACCGATGCGGAGACGGATCAGCTGCAGCACATCGGCGGCCGCCGCGGACAAGCTGTCCGGAAGGGTGAGGCATGAGCGAGTTCGCCCTGGACGATCCCAGCTTCTACGAAGACTTCCTCGTCGAGGCCCAAGAGCACTTCGAGCAGATCGAGACCAACTTCCTGGCCCTGGAGGAGGCCCCGGGGGACCTGGACCTCCTCAACGCCATCTTCCGCAGCGTCCACACCATCAAGGGCGCCGCCGGCTTCCTGGGGCTCCAGAAGGTGCTCGCCTTGGCCCACATGGGCGAGAACGTGCTGGATGACCTGCGCAAGTCCCGCATGGTGCTGAGTGACCGGGTGATGGAGCTGCTCTTCGAGACCGTGGACATCCTCAAGGTGCTGGTGGATGACGTGGCCGTCCAGGTGCGCAAGCAGGGCGAGGCCTCGGACCCAGATACCACGGGCCTGATCCGGGACCTGGAGGCACTGCGCCGAGGGGAGGCAGCCCCAGCTGCAGCTCCGGCTCCGGCAGCACCCCCGGTGGCTGCCGCTCCCCCGACCACGATTGCCCTGCCGGAGGCCCTTCAGGGCATCACGGCAGGGGGCCAGGCGGCCGCCGCCGCTGCCCTCGCCGCTGGTACCGAGGTGCTGGGCGTCCGGGCGGTGCTGGATGGCGCCATCTATGGCACCGCCTTCAACCCCTTCTCCCTCTTCCAGATGGCGGGCCTGGTAGGCCGCCTGCTCCACGGGCAGCTGATTCCCCGCGAGCCCCTGGTAGACCTGGACACCTTTGATCCGAAAGCCTTCCATCTGGACTTGGTGATGGTCATCGGGCTGTCCGAGCCCATGGACGAAGTGCGGAAGGTCTTCGCCGCCGTCGCCAACGCCGTCGTCACCCTCCACCCCTTGGGTGTCGAACCCGAGGTGGCGGTAGCACCTCCGGCCGCACCGGCACCCGCTTTGGCACCAGCCGCTGCCCCCACCGTCGAGGCCGGTGCCGAGGCCCCTGCTGAGGCCGCCGCCCCTGCGGAGGATCGCCGCAAGGCCGGACGCCGTGGCAACGATGATAAGGGCGCCACCGACACCATCCGGGTGAGCCAGGCCAAGCTCGAGCAGTTCATGAACATCGTGGCGGAGCTGATCATCAGCAAGACCATGATCAGCCACCTGGTGGAA
>CAITBU010000133.1 GCA_903890595.1 uncultured Holophagaceae bacterium
ATGACTAAGTACGTATTCGTTACCGGTGGTGTGCTGAGTTCCCTGGGCAAGGGGATTGCGGCGGCTTCGCTGGGGGCGCTGCTGGAGGCGCGGGGGCTGAAGGTCACGCTGATGAAGATGGACCCCTACCTCAACGTGGATCCGGGCACCATGTCGCCCTTCCAGCACGGCGAGGTCTTCGTGACGGATGACGGGGCCGAGACGGACCTGGATCTGGGCCACTACGAGCGCTTCACCTCGGTGCCCACCACCCAGAACCACACCATCACCACGGGGCGCATCTACAACACGGTGATCCAGAAGGAGCGCCGCGGCGACTACCTGGGTAAGACCGTGCAGGTGATTCCCCACATCACCGACGAGATCAAGGGCGTGATCCGCAAGGTCGCCAAGGACATGGACGTGGTGATCGTGGAGATCGGCGGCACCGTGGGTGACATCGAGAGTCAGCCCTTCATCGAGGCCATTCGGCAGTTCAAGCTGGAGTCGGGCCTGGGCAACGCCCTCAACATGCACCTCACCTACGTGCCCTACATCAAGGCGGCGGGCGAGCTGAAGTCCAAGCCCACCCAGCACAGCGTGAAGGAGCTGCGGGCCCTGGGCATCCAGCCGGACCTGCTGCTCTGCCGCGCCGAGCAGGACATCCCCCAGGATCTGAAGGACAAGATCGCGCTGTTCTGTTCCGTCACCCCGGACGCGGTCTTCAGCGCCCGGGATGCCCACTCCATCTACGAGGTGCCCCTCAACCTGCACCTGGAGGGCCTGGATGCCAAGGCCGCGGCCCTGCTGGGCCTGGGCGAGAAGAAGCCTGACCTCAGCGCCTGGCAGAACCTGCTGGACCGGATCCGCAACCCCAAGGGCAGCGTGCGCATCGGTATCGTGGGCAAGTATGTGGAGTTCAAGGAGAGCTACAAGAGCCTCATCGAGGCCCTGCACCATGCGGGCTACGGCCTGGAGACCTCCGTGGACCTCAAGTGGATCGAGGCCGAGGAGCTGGAGAACCAGGATCCCACCAGCTTCCTGCAGGACTGCCACGGCATCCTGGTGCCCGGCGGCTTCGGCGTGCGGGGCACCCGGGGCATGGTCCGCTCCATCCAGTACGCCCGGGAGCACAACATTCCGTTCTTCGGCATCTGCCTCGGCATGCAGATGGCGTCCGTGGAGTTCGCCCGCAACGTGGCGGGCCTGGAGGGGGCCGACTCCACCGAGTTCGACGAAGAGCCCAAGCACCGGGTGATCTTCAAGCTGCGGGAGCTGGTGGACGTGGAGGAGCTGGGCGGCACCATGCGCCTGGGCGCCTACCCCTGCCGGCTGAGCCCCGACAGCCAGGCTGCCAAGGCCTACGGCAGCAGCGAGATCAGCGAGCGCCACCGCCACCGCTACGAGTTCAACCACGACTACAAGAAGGCCCTGGAGGCCAAGGGCCTGGTCTTCACTGGCATGAGCCCCGACGGCGTCTTCGTGGAGATCGTGGAGCTGAAGGACCACCCCTACTTCCTGGCCTGCCAGTTCCACCCGGAGTTCAAGAGCCGGCCCCTGAATCCCCACCCCCTCTTCAGCGCCTTCGTGAAGGCCAGCATGGCGAACCGGGGCTAGGGGCGACCGTTATTAGGCAGACTTTGGGGCCTTGGGCGGCCTTGGCGTCTTTGCGGCCTTGGGTGTTGTCCAGTCCAGGCGCAGGTGCTTGCGGGTGGTGGCGCACTCCCGCAGGTAGAGGTTGATCAGGGTCTGCCAGGGGATGGCCATCTCCAGCGACAGGCCTTTGAAGTAGGTCAGCGTGGGCTCATCCAGGCGCAGGGTGATCTGGCGCTTCAGGAGCCGGGCGTAGGGGTTGGGGCGGGCATTGGAAAAGTCATAGTGGGCCTTCATGGCTTAAACCTCGCGAAGTAGAGTGTTCG